>NZ_JBYIQX010000130.1:0-788 GCF_057707805.1 Streptomyces sp. bgisy159
AGACGAGTACCCGCTGCCGGACCTCACGGAGGCAGCTCCACCGTCGGCACCTCCGAGACCAGACGACACCGGCACACCGACGCCCTCTAAGGACACTGACCCGGGAGTGGCGATCACCGCAACAGACGACGACACCCCCTGGCTGCAGATCGGCATCGGAGCCGCTGTCGCAGCGATCGCCATCACAGCATTCGTCATACTTCGAAAGCGCCGCAGACTGAGTCCGCCCCCGCTCTCGCCGTCGACTTTCCCGTCGCACCAATCCACCCACATTGCAAACGGCTTCGGCCCGCCTCCGCCGATGCCACACCGACCTCCGCCGTCCGATCGAGGACGGGGCCCCATCTGAGTACGCGCTCAGCCCGCCGGACCACAGAGGAATTCCGGCGCACCCACCGCAACCGTACGGCCAGACCACTGTCGCCATTACGGCGACCTGGTGCAACGCGGTATTGACACACTGACGTGGGACATCGGCAATTCCATGAAGGCTGACGCAGACAACTATGCCAATGCCCACATCGCCGAGACGTACCTCGACGGTAACAGGCGACTCGCCTACGTGATAGACGGCTGGGCAGAGGGCCGCCCGGACATCGACACGAGTACAGCCACCGGAAAGAAGACGCTTGAAGGTCTCATCACCAACATACGGCGGGGGCACACCAACGGCTCCACACTTGCCGGAAAATACATGGTGGACACCACCAGCTGATCCGGGCAGCAACATCGTCCTCATCTGAGCCAAGGAGAAACAGTGCCGAAGTGGTTTCCCCGTCGGCCGCTAC
>NZ_JBYIQX010000131.1:0-777 GCF_057707805.1 Streptomyces sp. bgisy159
AACTGTCCGATGCCGAGTGGGAGTTCGTCCGGCCACTGCTGCCTGTGCCCTTGCGGGGCCGGAGGCGGTTGGACGACCGAAGGGTCCTCAACGGGATCGTGTGGAAGTTCCGCACCGGCACCGCCTGGCGGGATGTACCCGAGCGGTACGGGCCGTGGCAGACGCTGCACACCCGCTTCCGCCGGTGGGCCCTGGACGGGACCTTCGAGCGGATGCTGCGGGCCGCGCAGGCAAAGGCGGACGCGGCCGGGGACATCGACTGGCTGGTGTCGGTCGACTCCACCGTCGTGCGAGCCCACCAGCACGCCGCCGGGGCCCGAAAAGGGGGCTCTGCCCACCGGCACTCGGACGCTCCCGGGGCGGCCTGACCAGCAAAATCCACCTTGCCTGCGACGCCTTCGGCCGCCCGCTCGCCTTCGTGGTCACGGGCGGGAACACCAACGACTGCACGCAGTTCACCGCCGTGATGGACGCGATACGAGTGCCCCGCATCGGCCCAGGACGGCCCCGCATCAGGCCCGCCCACGTCCTGGGCGACAAGGGCTACAGCTCCAAAGCCATCCGCACCTGGCTGCGACGGCGCGGTATCAGCCACACCATCCCCGAGCGGTCCGACCAGGTCCGCAACCGGCTCCGGCGCGGCAGCCGGGGCGGACGCCCGCCAGCCTTCGACAAGCAGCTCTACAAGCGCCGCAACGTGGTGGAGCGGTGTTTCAACCGCCTCAAGCAGTGGCGCGGCATCGCAACCCGCTACGACAAGACCGCCGAGTCCTACCA
>NZ_JBYIQX010000132.1:0-776 GCF_057707805.1 Streptomyces sp. bgisy159
AACCGTCGGGTGAACCGGTTGGCGCATTGGTTGGTGGAGCGGGGTGCGGGGCCGGAGGTGTTGGTGGCGGTGCGGGTGCCGCGGTCGGTGGATCTGCTGGTGGCGGTGTATGCGGTGGTGAAGTCTGGGGCCGCGTATGTGCCGTTGGATGTGGATCTGCCGGAGGAGCGGGTGCGGCATGTGCTGGAGGGTGCGCGGCCGTTGCTGGTGCTGGAGGGGGAGTTGCCGGATGTGTCGGGGTATCCGGAGTCGGATCCGGTGCGGGGGCTGGGGCCTGATCACGCGGCGTATGTGATCTTCACGTCGGGTTCGACGGGTGGTCCGAAGGGGGTGCCGGTGGCGCATCGGTCGATCATGAACCGGATCCGGTGGGGTCTGGATCATTTCGGTGTCGGTGTCGAGGACCGGGTGCTGTTGAGTACGTCGGCGAGTTTCGATGTGTCGGTGCCGGAGATCTTCGCGCCGTTGCAGGTGGGTGCGGCGGTGGTGGTGGCGCGTGAGGGCGGGCGTCGGGATCCGGCCTATCTGGCGGAGTTGATCCAGCGGGAGGGGGTGACGGGTGCGGACTTCGTGCCGTCGTTGCTGGCGGCGTTCGTGGCGGAGCCGCTGGCGAAGCAGTGCACGAGTCTGCGGTGGGTGGAGGTGGCGGGGGAGGCGTTCCCGGCGGATCTGGCCAACCGGTTCAGCGAACTGCTGCCCGGGTGCTCCGTCCACAATCTGTACGGGCCGACGGAGGCGTCGGTGGAGGTCACCGGGTGGCAGCATGTGCCGGGTTC
>NZ_JBYIQX010000133.1:0-747 GCF_057707805.1 Streptomyces sp. bgisy159
GTGGGTGTGCCGTGGGCGATCGGTTCGCCGGAGGGCGGGCACGACGCCGTGCACCCGGAGCTGGGCACGCTGGAGGACTTCGTGTGGTTCGTGGAGCGGGCCCGCGAGCTGGGGATGGAGGTGGCCCTGGACTTCGCGCTGCAGTGCTCGCCGGACCATCCCTGGGTGCACAAGCACCCGGAGTGGTTCCACCACCGGCCCGACGGCACGATCGCGTACGCGGAGAACCCGCCGAAGAAGTACCAGGACATCTACCCGATCGCGTTCGACGCGGACATGGACGGGCTGGTCGCGGAGACGGTACGGGTGCTGCGGCACTGGATGGACTGCGGCGTGCGGATCTTCCGGGTGGACAACCCGCACACCAAGCCGGTCGTCTTCTGGGAACGGGTGATCGGGGAGATCAACCGCACCGACCCGGACGTGATCTTCCTGGCGGAGGCGTTCACCCGGCCGGCGATGATGCACACCCTGGCGCAGATCGGCTTCCAGCAGTCGTACACCTACTTCACCTGGCGCAACACCAAGCAGGAGCTGACCGAGTACCTGACGGAGCTGTCCGGCGACGCGGCCGCCTACATGCGGCCGAACTTCTTCGCCAACACCCCCGACATCCTGCACGCCTACCTCCAGCAGGGCGGCCGCCCCGCCTTCGAGGCACGCGCCGTCCTGGCCGCCACCCTCTCCCCCACCTGGGGCATCTACAGCGGCTACGAACTGTGCGAGAACGTCCCGCTGCGTGAGGGC
>NZ_JBYIQX010000134.1:0-593 GCF_057707805.1 Streptomyces sp. bgisy159
CAGATCGCCGACGCCGTCGCCGTTGCTGTCCTGGAAGGAGCGGACCAGCACCTCGTAGAAGACGGCGCGTTTGAACCAGTCGGGGTCGCGGTCCTTCGCGGGCGTGTCCTCGAAGGTGTCCGGAACGGGCTCGTTGACGCTCATCGTGTGGGTGACCCTCCGATCTGCGGGGTGGACGGTCGCAGGACGCTGAGGACGTGCGCGGGACGGATCCCCGGTTCGAGTCGCACGTAATTCGTCCTGCCCCAGTGGTAGGTCTCGCCGGTGAGCTCGTCGCGCACCGGCACCGACTCGTGCCAGTCCAGGCCGAGTTGCGGCATGTCCAACGAGACCGTGGCCTCCTGGGTGTGGTGAGGGTCGAGGTTGACGACCACCAGAACCGTGTTCGAGCCGCTTCGCTTCGAGTACACGATCACCGCCTCTTGGTCGGCGTGATGGAAGTGCAGGTCGCGCAGTTGCCGCAGTGCCGGGTTCCCCCGTCGGACGGCGTTGAGTCGTGCGATCAGCGGGGCGATGCTCCGGCCCTCCCGCTCGGCCGCCGCCCAGTCGCGAGGCCGCAACTGGTACTTCTCCGAGTCCAGGTACTCCTCACT
>NZ_JBYIQX010000135.1:0-584 GCF_057707805.1 Streptomyces sp. bgisy159
TTCCGGATCGTGGACGAGCATTTCCGTACCGCGCCCGCGGAGGCCAACGCGCCGCTGCTGCTGGGCCTGCTGGGGGTGTGGTACGGGAACTTCTTCGACGCGCAGTCCCACGCGGTGCTGCCCTACAGCCACTACCTGTCGAAGTTCACCGCGTACCTGCAGCAGCTGGACATGGAGTCCAACGGCAAGTCGGTGGACCGCCGGGGCCGGCCCGTCACCTGGCAGACCGGCCCGGTGGTGTGGGGCACGCCCGGCACCAACGGCCAGCACGCCTACTACCAGCTGATCCACCAGGGCACCAAGCTGATCCCGGCGGACTTCATCGGCTTCGCCCGCCCGGTCGCCGGACTCGGTCCCGCCCTGGCCGCCCAGCACGACCTGCTGATGGCGAACTTCTTCGCGCAGACCCAGGCGCTGGCCTTCGGCAGGACACCCGAGGAGGTCCGCGCCGAGGGCGTGCCCGAGGAACTGGTGGCCCACAAGACCTTCCGGGGCGACCACCCCACCACCACCGTCCTCGCCCGGGAACTGACCCCGTCCGTGCTGGGCCAGCTCATCGCCCTGTACGAGCACAAGGTGTTCGT
>NZ_JBYIQX010000136.1:0-578 GCF_057707805.1 Streptomyces sp. bgisy159
GGTGAGGAGTACCTGGACTCCGAGAAGTACCAGCTCAAGCCCCGTGACTGGGAGAGCGCGGACACCATCGCGCCCCTGATCACCCGCCTGAACGACATCCGGCGCCGCCACCCGGCACTGCGGCGGCTCAGGAACCTGCGCTTCCACCACACCGACAACGACGCTCTGATCGCCTACAGCAAGCGGGAGGGCACCGACACGGTGATCGTCGTCGTCAACCTCGACCCCCACCACACCCAGGAGGCCACGGTCTCGTTGGACATGCAACAACTCGGTCTGGATCACGGCGCCCCCCTGTCCGTCCACGACGAACTGACGGGTGAGACCTACACCTGGGGCAGGACCAACTACGTGCGTCTGGAGCCCGGCCGGGCCCCGGCCCACGTGTTCCGCGTCCGGCCGCCGGCACCGACGATCGGAGGGTCCAGAGCGTCATGACCGTCAACTCACCCGTACCGGACACCTTCGAGGACACGCCCGCGAAGGACCGCGACCCCGACTGGTTCAAACGCGCCGTCTTCTACGAGGTGCTGGTCCGCTCCTTCCAGGACAGCAACGGCGACGGCGTCGGCGATCTC
>NZ_JBYIQX010000137.1:0-574 GCF_057707805.1 Streptomyces sp. bgisy159
AGCGACATCACCCCCGCCACATGCGCAGCAGCGATCTCACCGATCGAGTGCCCGATCAGGAAGTCCGGACGTACCCCGAACGACTCCACCAGACGGAACAACGCCACCTCAAGCGCGAACAACGCCGGCTGCGTCCACTCGGTGCGGTTCAACCGCTCAGCATCCGCACCGAAGACGACCTCCCGCAACTCCTCCCCGACATGCCCGCACACCGCGTCGAACGCCTCCGCGAACACCGGGAAAGCCCCATACAACTCACGCCCCATCCCCGGCCGCTGCGCGCCCTGACCCGAGAACAGAAACGCCGTCCTGCCGTGGTCCGTAGCACGTCGGCGCGTAAGGTTGGCGGCCTGTTCGCCCTGGGCAAGGCGGTCGAGTCCGTCCAGGAGTTCCGCGCGGTCACGGCCCCGGACGACAGCACGGTACTCGAAGGAAGTCCGTCCCTGGACCAGTGCGGCTGCAACAGCGGCAGGTGAGGCGTCCGTATGCGCCTGCGCGTAGGCATGCAGCCGGGCGGCTTGGGCGCGGAGGGCGTCGGGGGTGTGACCGGACAGTACCCAGGGCACCACCGGCG
>NZ_JBYIQX010000138.1:0-544 GCF_057707805.1 Streptomyces sp. bgisy159
CTGTTCGTCCTCCACAACGACATAGCCTGGCAACTCCTGCCCCTGGAGCTGGGGTTCGGCTCAGGACAGACCTGCTGGCGGCGTCTTGAGCGATGGCAGGAGGCCGGGGTCTTCGACCAACTCCACCGCATTCTGCTCGCCGAGTTGAATGCGGCCGGCGAGCTGGACTGGTCCAGAGCGTGCGTCGACGGTTCCCATGTCCGCGCGAAAAAGGGGGCGCCGACACCGGCCCGTCGCCGGTCGACCGGCGGAAGACGGGCAGCAAGCACCATCTGATCTGCGACGGACACGGCACCCCGTTCAAAGTCATCACCACGGCGGCCAACGTCAACGACGTCACCCAGACGCTCGCCCTGGTCGACGGCATCCCGCCCGTTGCAGGCCGTCCCGGCCGACCCCGCCGACGGCCCGAAGCCCTGCTCGGCGACAAGGGCTACGACTCCAACCCCAACCGTCGTGAGCTGCGAAAACGCCGGATCCTGCCGGTCATTTCCCGCAGAGGTGCCCCGAACATCCAGGGCCTGGGCAAGCTCCGCTACGTCGT
>NZ_JBYIQX010000139.1:0-534 GCF_057707805.1 Streptomyces sp. bgisy159
TCAGGACGCGTGTGCTCTGGTGGTGGCGCGTGGCCGGCTGATGCAGCAGCTGCCCGCTGGTGGGGTGATGGTGGCTGTGGAGGCGGCGGAGGCGGAGGTGGTGCCGCTGCTGGCGGGTCGTGGCGGTGAGGTGTCCCTCGCGGCGGTCAACGGCCCGCGGTCCGTGGTGATCGCCGGGGTCGAGGCGGCGGTGGAGGAGGTGGCTTCGACGCTGAGGGAGCAGGGCCGCCGCACCACCCGTCTGCGCGTCTCGCACGCTTTCCACTCGCCGCTGATGGAGCCGATGCTCGACGCCTTCCGCGAGGTGGCCGAGCGTATCGCTTACGCGCCCCCGGTCATTCCGGTCGTGTCGAATCTGAGCGGACAGCTCGCCACCGGCGAGGAGTTGGCGTCGTCCGAGTACTGGGTCCGTCACGTCCGTGACACCGTCCGCTTCGCCGACGGCGTCACCGCACTGAACGCCCACGGCGTGACGCGTTTCCTGGAGATCGGCCCCGACGGCACCCTCACCGCCCTCACCCAGAACTGCACCCC
>NZ_JBYIQX010000014.1:0-172016 GCF_057707805.1 Streptomyces sp. bgisy159
CCACCGTGTCGTCCGCATACGTTCGTCCCGCTGCGAGCCGCCGGGTCAACGGCGGCTCCCCAGAAGGGAGAACGGGGGTGCACTCGTGCGCATCGGACTGCTGACGGAGGGCGGCTATCCCTATGTGAGCGGTGACGCCGGACACTGGTGCGACCGGCTCGTGCGCGGGCTCGGGCACCACGAGTTCGACCTCTACGCGCTCAGCCGCAGCGAACGGCAGGAGCAGGCCGGTCAGGTCGCTCTCCCGCCGCAGGTCGGTCGCGTGCGGACGGCACCGCTGTGGACGTCCGGCGACGACGGGGTGGTGTACGGGCGGCGCGCGCGCCGGCGCTTCGACGAGTGCTACGGCGCGCTGGTGGCCGTGCTGTGCGAGGGCAGCCATGCCGGAGGCGCGGCTGCCGGGCCCGCGCGTGCCGAGGCCGCGCGGGCCGTGGGAGTGAGAGGCGAAGGCGCGCGGGCCGTGGGAGTGAGAGGCGAAGGCGCGTGGGCCGAGGGCGTCCGTGTCGAGGGTGAGCAGGATGGTTCCGACTCCCAGGCGGACCGTTTCGCCAACGCTCTGTACGGGCTTGCCGACCTGGCGCGCGAGGCCGGCGGGCTGCCGGGAGCGCTCCGATCGGAGAGAGCCGTGCGCGCCCTTGAGCGCGCCTGCCGGGCGCCCGGCGCGCCGCGCACGGCGCGCGAGGCGCGCGTCCCCGACCTGCTCGCCGTCACCACGCGCCTGGAGCGCGCCCTGCGCCCCCTCTCACTCGACTGGTACGAGGACGACGGCCTCGGCGCGGTCGACCTGTGCCACGCGGCGTCCGGCGGGCCGGCCGCCCTGCCCGGACTGCTCGCCCGGCACTTCTTCGGCGTACCGCTGCTGGTGACGGAGTACGGCGTGCGACTGCGGACGCACTACCTGGCGCACGGTGCCGACCCGGAGGGCGCCGCCCCCGCCGTCCGCGCTCTGCTGGCCGCCTTCCACGGGCGGCTCGCCACCGAGGTCTACCGGCAGGCCGCCTGCATCACGCCCGGCAACGCGCACACCCGCCGCTGGCAGGAACGGTGCGGGGCCGACCGTGCGAAGCTGCGCACCGTCTACCCGGGCATGGACGCCACCCGCTTCGCCGAGGTGGGCGAGTCCCCGGACGGCGGTGACCCCGGCACTCTCGTACGGGTCGGGCCCGTCGAACCGGCCAAGGACCTGGTGTCCCTGCTGCACGCCTTCGCCGAGGTGCGCAGGGCGCAGCCGCGGGCGCGGCTGCGGATCGTCGGAGAGCCGACCGGAACGGAGGGCGCGGCGTACCTGGCGCACTGCCGTACGCTCGCCGCCCAGCTCTTCCCCGACGAGGCCGAGGGACCGCACGCCGTCGGCGACAACCCGGTGTCCTTCGAGGAGATCGGCGGTCCCGAGGCACCGACCCTCGCCGCGGCGTACGGGGCGGGCGAGGTGGCCGTGCTGTCCAGTGTCGTCGAGGGGTTCCCGCTGGGGCTCGTCGAGGCCATGCTCTGCGGGCGGGCGACGGTGTCGACCGACGTCGGCGCCGTCGTCGAGGTCATCGGCGGCACCGGTCTCGTCGTGCCGCCACGCAACCCGCGGGCGCTCGCGGAGGCGTGCGTGGCGTTGTTGCGCGACCCGGAGCGCCGGGTGCGCCTGGGTGCTGCGGCGCGCGCCCGCGCGCTCGAGCTGTTCACCGTCGAGCAGAACATCGACGCGTTCCACGGCATCTACCTGGACATCGTCGCGCGGTGCCCGGTCCGCCGGGTGGTCCTCGACGCGGCCGGGGCACCGCTGCCGTTCGCCGTACCGGCCGAGGCCCACGTCCCCGGCCGCTGGACCGGCCTGGCCACCCGTGTCACCGCCCGCCGTGCCCCCGGCTGGACGGCGGGCCCACCCGTACGCGGCACGGTGCCGGCCCTGTCGGCGGGGGAGGGGGCGCTGTGAGCGGCCTGGGCGGACTGGACCGGCGTGACCTGAGCGGAAAGACCGGTGAGGACGGGACCGGCGGGGCAGCCGAGCCCGCTGCCCGGGCCGGCGCCGATCTGCCTGACCGCCCGGTGGGACAGGGGGACGACCGGCCCGGCACCCCCCTCAGCCCCGGCGCGTGGGACGAGCGGCCCGGCACTCCCTTCAGCCCCGGCGCGTGGGACGAGCGGTCCCGGCAGTGGACGGCAAACCGGTCGGCGGCTCGTGGGTCCCAGGAGGGGCCGGACGGGCCGGGTGAGCAGGACAGCCCAGCTGATCCGGCCGGGGCGGGCGACCCGGGCAGCTCGGGCGACCCGGGCAGCTCGGGCGACCCGGGCAGCTCGGGAGGCCCGGGCCGGCTCGAAGGCCTGGGCAGGCGGGAGAACGCGGGCAGGACGGACGGTTCGGGCCGGCTCGAAGCCTGGGGCAGGCGGGAGGGAGCGGGCAGCACGGAAGACCCGGGCAGCCGGTCCCGGGACCCGGGAACGCAGGCCGCGACCCGCCGGCGGGGGTACGGAACCGCCGCGAACCGGGCCGAGGACCAAGGCCCTGCGCCCGCCCCCCGCCGGAGCGCCGTCGACCCCGTCAAGGCCCTGATGCACCGCCACCGCAACCTGTGCGAGCGGGCCGTCGACCCCTTGGAGATCGCGGCGGGACTGGAGGCGCACGGCGTCACCGACCGCACGGCCGCCCGCTTCCGGCACCGGGACGTCTTCTCCCTCGCCGAGGAGATGTACGCGCGCGTGCCGCGGGACGGTGAGGCCCCGGCCCGTCAGACGGTCCCCGGGCCCCGCCGCGCCGACCGGCGTGCGCGCCCTGGCGCGGTGCGCCCCGCCCCTGACGTGCCCCCGTACCCCGGGACCGTCCTGCTCCTGCTGCCTCTGCTGCCCGGCGCCCTCTGCGCCGCGGCCGTCACTGCCCTGCGCCTCACCGACGGCCGGGTGCGCCTGTCCGTGGCCGCCGTCGGCGCGATCGCTGTCTTCCTCGCCGTGCGCGCGCTCCTGCGCCACGGCCCGCTGGCACCGCACGACCGTGCCCGCCGCGCCGCCAGGAGCGGCACGGCCCCCTGGGCCTGCTGGTTGCTGGCGTACGCCGTATTCGGCGACGGTCTGCTGGGCGCGGCCGTCGACGCCGGTCCGGACGGCCTGCCCACCGGAAGCCCGGACGGCGCGTGGCCGGTCGCGACCGCCCCCTTGCTCGCCCTCACGCTGGCCTGCGCGCCCGCCGCCTGGGGCGCGCACCTCTTCGCCGCGCGTGCCCGGCGCAGGCTGGCCGCCAGCCGCGGCCTGGAGGACTTCGCCGCCTCCGCACGGCCGCTGCTCCTGGTGGTCGTCGCCGGGTTCGTGGCCACGCTGGCGGTGCCGGCCGTGCTGTGCGGGGCGGTCCTTCGGGAGCCCCCGGCCCTCGCGCACACGCTCGCGCTTGGCACCCTCCTGCTGCTCGCCCGCCTGCTCACCGTGCACGGCTTCAGCCACGCCCCGAAGGCCGTCCTGGCGGCGGCTGCCGGCGCCGAGGCGGTGGCGACGGCCGCCGTCTTCGCCGGCCGGCTGCCCGGCTGCGCCCCGCTGGCCGCCCCGGTCGACGCCGTCGTGGCCGGCTGGGGTCCGGGCGGCGTACCGGCGCTCGCCTGCGCGGTCGCCGCCGTGACCTCGTTGATCCACGCCACCCGCACCCTGACCAAGGCCTCGGCCCACGCGCACCCGGACCGACCGTGACGGCGCACACCGCCCGCACCGCCCCTTGCTCAGGAAACCGCGACACCTCTGAAGGAGAGAACCAGATGACCACCTCCCGAGCCGGAGCCACCGGAGCGCACACCCCGGGAGCGGCACGATGAGGGTCCTGCTGATCGGCGCCAACGGCTACCTCGGCCGGTTCGTCGCCGACCGTCTGCTCGCCGACCCGGCCGTCCAGCTCACCGCACTCGGCCGCGGCGACGACGCCGACGTCCGCTTCGACCTCGCCACCGGCAGCCCCGGCGCGCTCACCCGCTTCCTCGACGCCGTCCACCCGCAGGTCGTCGTCAACTGCGCCGGAGCCACCCGCGGCGGCGCCCGCGACCTCACCCGGCACAACACCGTCGCCGTCGCCACCGTCTGCGAGGCGCTGCGCCGCAGCGGCTGCGGGGCCAGGCTGGTGCAGATCGGCTGCGGCGCCGAGTACGGCCCGAGCCAGCCGGGCTCCTCCACCGCCGAGGACGCCGTGCCGCGCCCGGGCGGTCCGTACGGCGTCAGCAAGCTCGCCGCGACCGAACTGGTCCTGGGTTCCGGCCTGGACGCCGTGGTGCTGCGGGTCTTCTCGCCGGCCGGACCCGGCACCCCGGCCGGCTCCCCGCTCGGCCGGCTCGCCGAGGCGATGCGCCGCGCCATGCAGTCCGGCGACGGCGAGCTCAAACTCGGCGGCCTCGGCGCGCAGCGCGACTTCGTCGACGTGCGCGACGTCGCCCGCGCCGTGCACGCCGCCTCGCTCTCCGCCGCCCAGGGCGTCATCAACATCGGCTCCGGGCGTGCCGTACGGCTGCGGGACGCGGCCGCGGTCCTCGCCCGCGTCGCCGGGTACGGGGGTGCCCTGCACGAACTCGACGGCCCGCCCGGCGGACTGCGGGCCCCCATCGGCCATCCCCGGCACGACCCCGACCACCCGGCCCCGGTCGCCTACCCCTACCCGGACGGCTGCGGCAGTTGGCAGCAGGCCGATGTGCGCACCGCCCGCGACCGGCTGGGCTGGCGCCCGCGCATCAACCTGGAGGAGTCCCTCGCCGACATCTGGATGGAGGCGGCATGCCGTATCTGACCAGTACCGCGACGGGCACCTCGACCACCGGGGACCACGCCGGCCTCGGCATCCCGGGCCTCGCCCATCCGTTGCTCGCCCCCGCCGAGTGGGGCGAACTCGCCCTCCCCGGCGCCCCGCTGCACTGGGTCGTCCTGAACGTCGCCGACGGCCCCGGCATCCGGCCCGACCCGCACTGTCTGGAGGCGGCGGGCCGCCTGCGCCGCGCCGGGGTCCGCGTCCTCGGCCACCTCGACGCGGCCCACGTCGCCCAGCGCGCCCGCGTCGACCTGCTGTCCGACGCGCGGCGGTACGCCGACTGGTACCAGGTCGACGGATTCCTGCTGGACCGCTGCCCCGACACCAGGGAGGCGCTCCCGGAGGTCCGCCGTACGGTCGCCGCGCTGCGCGGCGACCGTGACGAGTGCCACATCGTCCTCGGTCACGGCATCCACCCTCATCCCGGGTACGCCGAGATCGGCGACCAGTTGGTCACCTTCCGGGGCTCCTGGGCCGACTACCGCTGGTCCCAGGTGGCGGAGTGGACGGCGGACCATCCGCCCGAGCGGTTCTGCCACTTCGCGCACGGCGTGCCCCGCGCGCATCTGGAGGAGGCGCTGCGCATCGCCCGCTGGCAGGGCGCGGCGACCATCTGGTTCACCGACCGCGGCGACGGCGGCGGCCGGGTCGATCCCTGGGAGACCATGCCCGGCTACTGGGACGAAATCGTCTCGCGTATCGGAACAGGTGTCTCGGAATGAAAAAGGCCATGGCACTGTTACGGAAGAACAACCGTACTGATTGACCGACCAACGGAGTCCCCGTGTCGCTGCCACCGCTGGTAGAGCCAGCTGCCGAGCTCACCGTAGACGAGGTCCGCAGGTACTCCCGCCACCTGATCATCCCCGATGTGGGGATGGACGGGCAGAAGCGGCTGAAGAACGCGAAGGTGCTGTGCGTGGGCGCCGGCGGTCTCGGCTCGCCGGCGCTGATGTACCTGGCCGCCGCGGGCGTGGGCACCCTCGGCATCGTGGAGTTCGACGAGGTCGACGAGTCGAACCTGCAGCGCCAGATCATCCACAGCCAGTCCGACATCGGCCGTTCCAAAGCCGAGTCCGCGCGCGACAGCGTGCTCGGCATCAACCCGTACGTGAACGTGGTCCTTCACGAGGAGCGGCTCGAGGCCGACAACGTGATGGACATCTTCAGCCAGTACGACCTGATCGTCGACGGCACGGACAACTTCGCGACCCGCTACCTGGTCAACGACGCCTGCGTGCTGCTCAACAAGCCGTATGTGTGGGGTTCGATCTACCGCTTCGACGGTCAGGCCTCCGTCTTCTGGTCGGAGCACGGCCCCTGCTACCGCTGCCTCTACCCGGAGCCCCCGCCGCCCGGCATGGTCCCCTCCTGCGCCGAGGGCGGCGTCCTGGGCGTGCTGTGCGCGTCCATCGGCTCCATCCAGGTCAACGAGGCGATCAAGCTGCTGGCCGGCATCGGCGAGCCCCTGGTCGGTCGTCTGATGATCTACGACGCCCTGGAGATGCAGTACCGCCAGGTCAAGGTCCGCAAGGACCCGGGCTGCGCGGTCTGCGGCGAGAACCCGACCGTCACCGAGCTCATCGACTACGAGGCCTTCTGCGGCGTCGTCTCCGAGGAGGCCCAGGCGGCGGCCGCCGACTCCACGATCACTCCCAAGCAGCTCAAGGAGTGGATCGACGACGGCGAGAGCATCGAGATCATCGACGTCCGCGAGCCCAACGAGTACGAGATCGTCTCCATCCCGGGCGCCAAGCTGATCCCGAAGAACGAGTTCCTCCTCGGCACGGCCCTGGAGAGCATGCCGCAGGACAAGAAGATCGTCTTGCACTGCAAGACGGGTGTCCGCAGTGCGGAAGTCCTCGCCGTCCTGAAGTCCGCCGGCTTCGCCGACGCCGTCCACGTGGGTGGCGGCGTCATCGGCTGGGTCAACCAGATCGAGCCCGACAAGCCGGTCTACTGACCGCCGCACCGGTCGACCGGCGCGTATGACGAAGCCCACGGCTCCGATCCACTCGGACGCCGTGGGCTTCTGCCGTCGTGCATCCTCCGGCCGTCAGGAACAGACCTTGCCGTCCTCGGGCACGGTCCCCTTCAGCAGGTAGGCGTCCACCGTCGAGTCGACGCAGTCGCTGCCGCTGCCGTACGCCCCGTGGCCCTCGCCCTTCCAGGTGAGCAGCACGCCGACGTCCTCGCCGAGTTCGTCGGCCATCCGCCGGGCGCCCTCGTACGGGGTCGCCGGGTCCCCGGTGTTGCCGACCAGCAGGATCGGGGCGGAACCCGCCGCGCTGACCTCCGGGGTGTCGAACTGCCCGGCCACGGGCCAGTCGTGGCACCAGCCGGCGGTGTCCCAGCCGAGGAAGGAGCCGAACACGGGGGATATGCGCTCGAACTCCCCGAGCCGCTTCTTCGTCTGCTCGACCGTCGGCCGCTGCCGCTGGTCCAGGCACGATATGACGCGCTGCGAGTGGGTGGTGGTGCCGTAGTGGCCCGAGGCGTCACGGTCGTTGTAGCCGTCTGCCAGGGAGAGCAACTCGGAGCCGTCGCCTTCCTCGGCCGCCTCCAGCGCGCTGGTCAAGGTGGGCCAGCCGCTCTCGCTGTACAGCGGCAGCACGATGCCGGTGATCGCCAGAGTCTGGGTCAGCTTCCGCCCGGAGGAGGTCGGCAGCGGCTCGGAGTCGATCCGGTCGAGCAGGTCGGCGATCTTCCGGGTACCCGCCCGGGGGTCCTGCCCCGTGGACCGGAGGTAGTTGTCCAGCGCGCGCTGGAAGCCCCGGGCCTGGTTGAGCGCGTGGCCCACCGAGTCGGCCGTGGGGTCGACGACCGCGTCCAGGATCAGCCGCCCCACGTTCTTCGGGAAGAGGTGGGCGTACACGCCGCCCAGTTCGGTGCCGTAGGAGATGCCGAAGTAGTGCATCCGGGAGTCACCGAGGACCTGGCGCATCAGATCCATGTCGCGTGCGGTGTCGGTGGTCGACACGTGCGCCATCAGTTCCCCGGCCGCCTTCTGGCAGCCCTTGCCGAATTCGGTGGCGTCCGCCAGGTACGCCGTCTCCTCGGCCGGGGTGTCCGGGGTCACGTCGACCGATTCGGCGGCCTGTATCTCCTTGTCGCCGCGGCACCGCACGCCCTCGCTGTCGCCCACCCCGCGGGGGTCCCAGCTCACCAGGTCGTAGCGCTGGTGCAGCGACGAGACCGTCGAGGCGTATGCCGGGAGAGTCGACACCCCCGAGCCGCCCGGCCCGCCGAAGTTGAACAGCAGGGAGCCGATGCGGTCCCCGCCGCGCGCTGTGGAGCGCACCAGGGCCAGATCGATCGTCCGGCCCCCGGGGCGGGACCAGTCCAGCGGCGTCTTCATCGTGGCGCACTGCCAGTCGTCGTCCGGCGCGTCCGGGCCCTCGCAGCGGCCCCAGTCGAGCTTCTGCCCGGTCAGTGAGGCCGGTGGCACGGCGGCGTCCACCGAGGCCCCCGTCGACGGTGACGCGGAACGCGATGCCCTGCCGTCAGCTCCCCTGCCGTCGTCCCCGGTGCCCGACGAGCCGCCCCCGCAGCCCGTCACCAGCAGCGCGGCGGCGGCGATCGCCGTCCACCGTACGAAACGCGCCATGCGTGTACCCCCTAGCGGGCCGTCCGCACCGTGCGGCGAACGGCGGTCAGGCCATGGTATGCGGATCACGCAATCACCGTCGGAGCCTGTGGATAACTTGCTGACCTGCTGTTTCGTCGTGTTGCTGGGTGGTTGTCAGGAGCATACCGTCCCCGGTGCCGGTACCTTGCCGTCCAGGAGGTAGCCGTCGACCGCGTCCTGCACACACTTGTTCTTGCTGTCGTACGCGCCGTGCCCCTGCCCCCGGTAGGTCAGCTCGACCCCGACGCCCTCACCCAGCGCCGCTGCCATCTTTCGCGCCCCTCCGTACGGGGTGGCCGGGTCGCCGGTGTTGCCCACGACGAGGATGGGCGCCGATCCCGCGGCCCGGACGTCCGGGTGGTCGGCGGCGCCCGCCACCGGCCAGTCGGTACACGTGACCAGGGACCAGGCCAGGAACTCCCCGAACAGGGGGGAGGCGGCGCGGAAGGCGGGCAGCCGGCTCTGCACGTGATCGGCCGAGTAGCGCGGCCGGTCGTCGGCGCAGTTGATGGACACGTTGGCGGCGACGATGTTGCTGTACTCGCCGTTCTGGCTGCGGCCGTTCATGGAGTCAGACAGCAGCATCAGGACCCTGCCGTCCCCGTCGTAGGCCTGGGTGAGGCCCTCGGTCAGGTACTCCCAGAACTCCTTGGAGTACAGGGCCTGCGCGATGCCGTTGGTCGCGGCGCTCTGGGTCAGCTCGCGAGGGAAGATGCCCGGCAGTGGCTTCGCGTCGAGATCCCGCAGCAGTCCGGCGATACGGTTCTCGATGTCCTCGGGCGTGTCGCCGACCGGGCATCCGTCGGCCTTCGAGACACAGTCCGCGGCGTAGTTGCCGAGCGCGAGCTGGAAGCCGCGGGCCTGCCCCAGAGCACCCTGTTCGGGCGTCTGCGTCGGGTCGACGACCGCGTCGAAGACGGCCCGCCCGACTCGCTTCGGGAACAGGTGGGCGTACACGCCGCCCAGTTCGGTTCCGTAGGAGATGCCGAAGTAGTGCAGGCGGTCGTCGCCGAGGACCTGGCGCATCAGGTCCATGTCGCGGGCCGCGTCGGTGGTGCGCACGTGCGGCAGCATCCTCTCGGAGCGCTCTTCGCAGGCGGCATTGAACTCCTCGGTGTTGTCCAGTAGTTCGGAGCGCTCGGCGGCGTCGTCCGGCGTCATGTCCTGCTGGAAGAAGGCGTCGAGCTGCTGGTCGCTCTCGCACTTCACACCGGCGCTGTCGCCGACCCCGCGTGGGTCGAAGCTCACCAGGTCGTAGCGGGTGCGCAGCTTGGCGTAGTCGTCGCCGAAGGCGGGCAGCGTCGCGACCCCCGAGCCGCCCGGCCCGCCGAAGTTGAACACCAGCGAGCCGATGCGCGGGCCGTCCCCGGTGGCCCGGGCCCGCACCAGGGCGATGCCGATCGTGTCGCCCTCGGGCTCGGCCCAGTCCCGGGGCGCCTTCATGGTGGCGCACTGCCACCGGCTGCCGTCGGGCAGCGGGGAGGGCGCGTTGCCGCCGCCCTCCGCCTGGGACGGGCTCGGGCAGTCCTTCCAGCTCAGCTTCTGCCGCGTGAGGTCGTCGTCGGCGGAGTCGCCGCCGCACCCCGCCACCAGGCAGGACAGCGCGGCGGCGGTGGCGGCCAGCGCGGCGGCGCGCCGGCGGAAGCGGTTGGGCATGCTCCCATGCTGGAGCCGTGCACCGCCACGCGCGCGTGGCACGAGCCGTCCGAGGGACCGCGCCCCTGGCGGCGGCCCTCCTAGAGGGCGCCCTTGCGTGTGAGGTGGTTGAAGGCCAGCCAGCCGGGCAGGACGGGCAGCCACAGAGTCAGCAGCCGGAACAGCAGGACGGCGGGGGCCGCGACCTCCTTGGGGAGGCCCACGGCGATCAGACCGACCGTCAAGGTGGCCTCCACCGCTCCCACGCCGCCCGGCGTCGGAGCGGCCGAGCCGAGCGCATTGCCGGCCAGGAAGACGACGGCGACGCTGGCGAGGCTGATGGAGGTGTCGTCGGTGCCGAAGGCGCGGATCGAGGCGTCCAGGCACATCACGAAGCAGGCGGTCAGCAGCAGCATGCCGCCGATGCCGGTGATCAGCTTCTGCGGCCGCTGCAGCACGTCCAGCATGCGCGGGACGACACCGGCGAACAGTGACCTCACGCGCGTGACGACGAACTTCCGCAGGAACGGGACCGACGTCACCACCAGCACCAGCACGGCCACCGTCAGCAGGCCGGCGATGACGGTCCGGGACGGTGACAGTGAGGGCGTCTTCTCGGTGCCCGTCAGGTAGCCGAAGGACAACAGCATCAGGATGTGCGCGCCGAGCCCGAACAACTGCGAGGCGCCCACACTCGCCACCGCGAGCCCCGGCCGGACCCCGGCGCGCTGCAGGAACCGGGTGTTCAGCGCGACCCCGCCCACCGCGGCCGGTGCCACGATCTTCACGAACGACCCGGCGACCTGAGCCGCCACCGTCCGCGGGAACGGCACCCGCTCCGGTACGAACCCCAGCAGACTCATCGCGGCGGCGAAATAGCTCAACGCCGAGAACAGCACGGCCGCCGCGACCCAGCCCCACTCGGCGTTGGCCACGAGCGGCCCGAACTCGATGTGGGTGAGCTGGGTCAGCAGGAAGTACGCGCCGATGGCACCGGCGATGAAACTGATCAGTGTGCGCGGCCTCACCCGCTCCAGCCGGGCGGGCTCGACCGGAGCCTGTGGACGGATCCGCAGGACCTCATGGCGGATCTGCGTCAGCGGATCCTCCTCGCGGGCTTCCTCCAGCGCCTCGTCCATGGCCCGCTTCTCGGCCCGGCTCTGCGCGCGTACGGCCTTCTTGCCGACCTTCTCCAGCTTTTCCAGCTTCTCCCGTCTCTCCGGCTGCTCCGCCTGTGCCGGCTTTCCGGGCGCGGCCTCGGCGGCGCCCTCACCGGCCTCCTCCAGCCGGGCCTGCCTGGCATGCCTGGATGCGTCCAGCACGGCCTCCCGCTCGCGCTGCGCCCGCTCCCGGGCCAGTCGGCGCAGCGTCGCGCGCGTGGAGCGTGTCAGGGCGATCGGCTGGAGCATCGGCAGACAGTCCGCCACGGCGTCCGGGCCGAGCACACCGACCGCCGACGCCACCGCCCGCTCCGCGCCCACCCGCAGGGCGAGCGTCGTCACGAGCTGGGCGACGTCCATG
Source organism: Streptomyces sp. bgisy159 (assembly GCF_057707805.1). Taxonomy (NCBI): domain Bacteria; kingdom Bacillati; phylum Actinomycetota; class Actinomycetes; order Kitasatosporales; family Streptomycetaceae; genus Streptomyces; species Streptomyces sp. bgisy159. The sequence continues at coordinate 11,541 of NZ_JBYIQX010000014.1, forward strand.
CGCAGCAGCAGATCGCCCGCCGCGATCTCGCCGCCGCGCAGATCCGTGAGGACCACCGTGCCGGAACGATCCACCAGAATCGCGTCACCGGCCAGCCGTCGGTGGGCGATGCGCCGCGACTGCAGCGCCCGGACCTGACGCCAGGCGTTGTGCAGCAGTTCGTCGCTGATGTCCTCGGGCGCCAGCGAGTCGAAGGTGCGCCCACCGGTGTGCTCGTAGACGAGCATCACCGCGTCCGGGCCGAGCTCGCTGGTGGCGATCAGCTTGGGAGCGTTGGCGCCGGCCGCGATCGCCGCGTACGCAAGCAGCGCCTCCTGCTCCAGCGCCTGGCGCAGGGACTGCAGGCTGGAGCGGGTGGCGAAGCCGCGCAGGGTCAGGTTGCGCCACGCGCGGTAGAAGAAGCCCTGTGCCTGCTGCTCGCGGTCGACGACCGTGACGTCCAGCGGCGGGCCGTCCTCCAGGGTGACGAAATAGCGCCTGCCCCGGTCGCTGTTGTCGGCGTCCGACGTCTCGTCGCGGGCCGCGCTCACCGGGCGGAAGCCGACCGTGCGCAGGCCCGCCATCAGGGTGCGCCCGGTGGGCCGGACGTTCGGCGAGCCGACAGCGTACAAGGTGCCGTAGGCGACGCTCCACCCGATCAGCACGGTGAGGATGATGGAGAAGGGTGTGGTGTAGCCGGTGACGAGCATCGAGAACGCGTCGAGGAGCAGCACCACCCACAGCACGGCACGCCAGCGCGGCCGACGGGACATGCCGACGGCCGTCATGTACGCGATGACGGGGGCGAGATAGCCGTGGACCGGGTCGGTCAGGCCGTTGATCTCGCCGGGGGAGGGCTGGGTGAGTGCTTCCTGGATCGAGTCCGGTGCCGCCTCGGCGACCCAGAGGTCCGTCGCCAGGGTGACCCCGTGCGCGAGGACCGCGGCGAGCACGCCGTCGGCGATGCGCAGTCCGTCGCGTTTGATGAGCCGTTCGATCGCGAAGGCGACCGGCACCAGCAGGATCGCGATGCTGGAGCCCAGTCCGGCGATCTTGATCAGCAGGTCGGGTGCCTGCCCCGTGCCCTTGTTGATGTCCTGTTCCAGGCCCGAGGTGGTCCCGTGCGCGAACGCGGCGACGGCGAGCAGGACGACGATCGCCAGCACGCCGATCAGCAGGCGCATCAGGTCCGAGGGGCGGTGCACGCGCGCGGGGAGGAGAGGTTCGTCACCCTCCACCTCGTCGATGTGGGTCACGTCGGCCGGCCCCGATCCGCCCGGGGGCGACCCGGCCTCGCCACGACCCGTGCCCCGGTCGTGACCGGTGTCCGGGTCGTCGCCGGCTTCCGGTTCCCCGCCCGTGCCCGGTTCCTCGCCCGCGCCCGGTTCCTCACCGGGGTTCGGGCCTTCGCCGGCTTCCGGGCGCGACGCAGCATCAGAGGCGCCCTCCGCGTCTCCGGGGTGCACACCCTGCTGCTTCATCGTCTCTTCTTGGTCTCGTATCACCGGTCACCGCCCGCACGATGGTGGCATGCCCCACCGACCCCCGGGGGCATCAGGGTGCAAACACGGGGTCGGACAGTCTGCCCGAAGCGCCACCGACGGGCGAGGATCACGCGATGGCGCGAGCCCGTCGCATTGTCGGTGGGGTGCGGCAGGATGGGACGGATGAGCGAGCAGAGCCTTCCGGACGACGCCCGCCCGGAGTACACGGACGCCCTGCCCGAGTACGCCGAGCGGGTCCTCGACGTCGCGGAGCTGATCCCGCCCGGGCGGGTCATGACGTACGGCGATGTCGCCGAGTGGCTGGGCGAGGGCGGCCCCCGGCAGGTCGGCCGGGTGATGTCGCTCTACGGGGGCGCCGTCCCGTGGTGGCGCGTGGTGCGTGCCGACGGGGCGCTGCTGCCCGGCCACGAGCTGCGCGCCCTCGACCACTACCGCGCGGAGAGCACGCCACTGAAGGAGGCGAGCCGTGCCGCCGACGGTCATCTGCCGCGCATCGACATGAGACGGGCGCGCTGGGACGGCGGCGAACACGCGGAGGGTCACACCTGACAGCTTCCGCCATTCGGCAGGTTCACGGGGCACCTGTGGCCCGGACGGGGGAAATCGGGCACGCCCGTGACATGACGTACGTTCGAGGGCCGAGGGACTCGCGTGTTTCGCGTGCCGGATGCGGCACATCAGGCGCGCGCGTCGTACGGGAAGAACAGGAAGCTCTGCTTCCGTACGGTCCCGCGGCGTAGCGTCAGCCGCGGGCCTCCCCCTCGTTCCGCACACCCACCAGGACCGGCGAACCACGTGAGCTCCTCTTCCTCCACCAGGCACCTGCAGCACCCCCAGGCGCGGCAGGGGAGCCGTGGCGCCTACCGGCTGGTCCGCACGCCACCGGCCCGGATGCATCCCCCTCGACTGGACGCCACCCAGCGCGCAGTGGTTGAGCACGGCAGCGGCCCGCTGCTCGTCCTGGCCGGTCCGGGCACCGGCAAGACCACCACCCTGGTGGAGTCCGTGGCCGCCCGCGTCGCCCGCGGCGGCGACCCCGCGCGCATCCTGGTGCTCACGTTCAGCCGCAAGGCGGCGGTCCAGCTGCGCGACCGCATGGCCCTGCGCCTGGGCACCGCCCACGCCCCCCAGGCGACCACCTTCCACTCGTTCTGCTACGCCCTGGTCCGCGCCCATCAGGACAGCGAGCTGTTCGTCGAGCCGTTGCGGCTGCTGTCCGGCCCCGAGCAGGACGTCACCGTCCGCGAACTGCTGGCCGGACAGATCGACCTCCAGCGCCTCGGCCTCGCCCATGTGCGCTGGCCCGACGAACTGCGCGCCTGCCTCACCACGCGCGGGTTCGCCGACGAGGTCCGCGCGGTCCTCGCCCGCACCCGCGAACTCGGCCTGGGCCCCACCGCCCTCGACGCCTTCGCCCGCCGGATCGGCCGCCCCGACTGGCGGGCCGCGGCCGCTTTCCTCGCCGAGTACCTCGACGTCCTCGACCTGCGGGGCGTCCTCGACTACGCGGAACTCGTCCACCGCGCGGTCCTCCTCGCCCGCCACCCGGACACCGCCGACCGGCTCGCCGCGCAGTACGACGCCGTCTACGTCGACGAGTACCAGGACACCGATCCGGCCCAGGTGCGGCTCCTGCACGCCCTGGCGGGCGCCGGCCGCACCCTGGTCGCCTTCGGCGACCCCGACCAGTCGATCTACACCTTCCGGGGTGCCGATGTGAACGGCATCCTCGACTTCCCGCGCGCCTTCCCACGCCCCGACGGCCGGCCCGCCCCCGTCGAGGTACTGCGGACCTCCCGCCGCTCCGGTGCCGCCCTGCTCGCCGCCACCCGCCTGCTGACCCAGCGCATGCCGCTGACCCGGCTGCCCGCCGAGAAGGTGCGCGCCCACCGCGACCTGGCCGCCGCTCAGGACGGCGGACGCGTCGAGGTGTACACCTACCCGACGGCGGGCACCGAGCTCGCCAACGTCGCCGACATCCTGCGCCGGGCACACCTGGAGGACGGCGTCCCCTGGGGTGAGATGGCCGTCCTGGTGCGCGCCGGCTCCCGCACCATACCGACGGTCCGCCGCGCTCTCACGGCCGCCGGCGTCCCCCTCGACATCGACGGTGACGACCTGCCCCTGCGCCACGAGCCGGCGGTGGCGCCACTGCTGACGGCCCTGCGCGCGGTGGCCACTGCCGCGGCGGAGGCGCGGGGCCGGGACGACGGGCCCGCGCACACGGGTGAGCCCGCGACCGCGCCGACCGAAGCACCCGAGGCAACCGACGCCGGTACCCCCGGGATCCCAAGCGGCTACACGGGCGGCGACGCGAACACGTCCGAGGCTCGAGCGAGCACCAGTGGCGCGGGCGGGGCTCCAGCGGGTGAGACGGGCGCGGCGGGCGCTCGGCCGGCAGCGGAGGACGGCGCTGCGGGCGCTCAGGCGGGCGATGCCGGCCGGCCCGCAGTGGAACCGGGGGGCGACGTGGCCGGGGCTCTGGCGGGGGAAGCAGTCGCGCCGGGGGCTTCCCCCCCGGGGCAAGCCGCCGCGACGGACGCCGGCTCGGCCGTGGACCGGACGGGCGACGCCGCCGGGGCCCCGGCAGCGGAGGCCGCCGCAGCCACGGACAGCGGCTCGGCCGTGCCCCCGACGGACGACGCGGACGAGGCCGTTCCGGCCTCCGCTCCCCCGCTCGCCGCGGAGGGGGCCGAGGACCGGGCCGACCAGGCCGCCCCAGCCGGGACCGAGCGGGGTGACACCGACCAGGGCGAGCCGACCGGCACGCGCGCCTGCTGGCTCGACACCGAAACAGCCCTCACCCTGCTCGCTTCGCCGCTGGCCGGCATGGACAGCGCCGACCTGCGCCGCCTCGGGCGGGCCCTGCGCGAGGAGGAGCGCGCCGGAGGCAACCCACTGCCCCCGCCCTCCGACGAACTGCTCGCGCGCGCCCTCGCCGAACCGGAACGCCTGGCCGTCCACGACCCGGCGTACGCGCGCGGGGCGCAACGCCTCGGCGCACTGCTGCGCACGGCCCGCGAGCGCCTCGCCGGCGGCGGCACGGCGGAGGAGGCGCTCTGGGACCTCTGGGACGGCACCCCCTGGCCGGCCCGGCTGGAGCGGGCCGCCCGGCGCGGCGGCGCGGCCGGCCGCAACGCCGACCGCGACCTCGACGCCGTCTGCGCCCTGTTCGCCACCGCCGCGCGCGCCGAGGAGCGCACCGGCGGCCTGGGCGCCCTGAACTTCCTGGCGCAGGTCGAGGCGGAGGACATCGCCGCCGACACCCTCACCCGGCGCGCGGCACGCCCCGACGCGGTGCGGCTGATGACGGCGCACCGATCCAAGGGGCTGGAATGGCGGCTCGTCGTCGTGGTCGGCGTCCAGGAGGGCCTCTGGCCCGACCTGCGCCGCCGCGGCTCCCTGCTGGAGGCCGACCGCATCGGCCGCGACGGACTCGCCGAGCCGCTCACCCCGGGCGCCCTGCTGGCCGAGGAGCGCCGACTGTTCTACGTGGCCGCCACGCGCGCGCGTGAACGGCTCGTCGTCACCGCCGTCAAGGCGCCCGCCGACGACGGTGACCAGCCCTCCCGCTTCCTCGCCGAACTCGGCGTCGAACCCCAGGACGTCACCGGCCGTCCCCGCCGCCCCCTGTCGGTCGCCGCGCTCGTCGCCGAGCTGCGTGCCACCACCGTCGACCCGCGCGCCTCCGCGGCCCTCAGGGAGGCCGCCGCCCGCCGTCTCGCCCGGCTGGCCGCGCTCACCGACGAGGACGGCCGCCCCCTGGTGCCGTCCGCGCATCCCTACCGCTGGTGGGGCATGTGGGAGCCGACCGAGAGCAAGGTTCCGCTCCGCGACCGCGACCAGCCCGTCGTCCTGTCCGGCAGCGCCCTGGACCAGCTGGCCAACACCTGCGCCCTGCAGTGGTTCCTCGGCCGCGAGGTCAAGGCCGACGCCCCCGCGACGGCCGCCCAGGGCTTCGGCAACGTGGTGCACGTCCTCGCCGACGAGGTGGCCTCCGGCCACACCCCGGCCGACCTCGATGTGCTCATGGAGCGCCTCGACTCGGTGTGGAACGCCCTCGCCTTCGACGCGCCCTGGAAGTCGGAGCAGGAGAAGACCAACGCGCGCGTGGCGCTGGAGCGCTTCCTGACCTGGCACGTCATGGACCGCACCGGACGCACCCCGGTGACCAGTGAGCACGACTTCGACGTCACCCTCGACGCCGGCGACTACGCGGTGCGCATCCGCGGCCAGATGGACCGCGTCGAGGCGGACGGCGAGGGCCGCGCCTACGTCGTCGACTTCAAGACCGGCAAGCAGGCTCCCAGCTCCGCCGAGGTGGCCCGCCACCCGCAGCTCGCCGTCTACCAGCTCGCCGTCCGCGAGGGGGCCGTCGACGACGCGTTCGACGGTGTGCGGCCCGAACCGGGCGGCGCCGAACTCGTCCATCTGCGCCAGGGCGCCGCCAAGCGCGACGGCGGCGACGCGCTGCCCAAGGCGCAGGCGCAGGAGCCCCTCGACGGGCCGGAGGGCGAGTGGGTCGGCGACCTGCTCGCGACCGCCGCCGGCAAGGTGCTCGACGAACGCTTCACCCCGACGGCCGGCCAGCACTGCACCCACTGCGCGTTCCGGGCGTCCTGCAGCGCCCGCCCGGAGGGCCGGCACGTCGTCGAGTGACGACCCCGCTCCGCCGGGGGCACGTCGTCGAGTGACGACCTACCGCGCCGGGGGCCCCGCCGAGTAACGACCCACCTCGGGGACCCGTCGTCGAGTGACGGCGGACGCCGCCAGGACAACAACTCCTTGGGCGACGGCGGACGCGCCGGGCGTCGGCGACGCCGAGGTGGGTGGCAGTGACATATCGCACCATGCGCCGTGACCAGCGCTTCTTCCGTACCGGAAAGGCGATGTGGCATCCGCTGTCAGTGCCCGCCGCTAGCCTCTGACGACATGCCCGCCCGTATCACCGACCCCGAGCAGCTCAAGGAGCTCCTCGGCATCCCGTTCACCCCGGAGCAGACGGCCTGCATCACCGCGCCGCCCGCCCCGCAGGTGATCGTGGCCGGCGCCGGGTCGGGCAAGACGACGGTGATGGCCGCCCGTGTGGTGTGGCTGGTGGGCACCGGCCAGGTCGCCCCCGAGCAGGTCCTCGGTCTGACCTTCACCAACAAGGCCGCCGGAGAGCTCTCCGAGCGCGTCCGCAAGGCCCTGGTGAAGGCCGGTGTCACCGACCCCGACGTGATCGACCCGGACAACCCGCCCGGCGAGCCGGTGATCTCCACCTATCACGCCTTCGCCGGCCGGCTGCTCACCGACCACGGGCTGCGCATCGGCCTGGAACCCACCTCCCGGTTGCTCGCCGATGCCACCCGCTACCAGCTCGCCGCGCGCGTGCTGCGCGAGTCCTCCGGCCCCTACCCCGCGCTCACCCGCTCCTTCGCCGACCTGGTGAGCGACCTCCTCGCCCTCGACGCGGACCTCGCCGAGCACCTCGTACGGCCGGAACAACTGCGCGCGTACGACGCCGAGCTGCTGCTCACCCTCCAGGGCGCCAAGCTCAGCAACGCCGACCTGCGCAAAGTGCCCGAGGCCGCCGCCGCCCGCCGTGAACTCGCCGACCTGGTCCTGCGCTACCGCGCCGCCAAACGGGAACGGGACCTGCTCGACTTCGGCGACCAGATCGCCCTGTCCGCCGAACTCGCGCGGATCCCGGAAGTGGGCCGCGTCCTGCGCGACGAGTTCCGCGTGGTCCTCCTGGACGAGTACCAGGACACGTCCGTCGCCCAGCGCATCCTCCTCGCCGGCCTTTTCGGCGGCGGCACCGGACACCCCGTGACCGCCGTCGGCGACCCCTGCCAGGCGATCTACGGCTGGCGCGGCGCCTCCGTCGCCAACCTCGACGACTTCCCCGAGCACTTCTCCCATACCGACGGCCGTCCCGCCGCCCGCCAGGCGCTCAGCGAGAACCGGCGCAGCGGAGGCCGCCTCCTCGACCTCGCCAACGGCCTCGCCGAACCGCTGCGCGCCATGCACGCGGGCGTGGAGGCCCTGCGCCCCGCCGCCGGCGCCGAACGTGACGGCAGCGTCCGATGCGCCCTGCTGCGCACCCACGCCGAGGAGATCGACTGGATCGCCGACTCCGTCGCCCACCTGGTCGCCACCGGCACTCCGCCCGGTGAGATCGCCGTCCTCTGCCGCACCGCCACCGACTTCGCGGAGATCCAGGGCGCCCTGGTCGCCCGTGACGTGCCCGTCGAGGTCGTCGGCCTGTCCGGACTGCTGCATCTGCCCGAGGTGGCCGACCTCGTCGCCGTCTGCGAGGTGCTGCAGGACCCCGGCGCCAACGCCGCCCTCGTCCGCCTGCTGACCGGCCCCCGCTGGCGCATCGGCCCCCGCGACCTCGCCCTCCTCGGGAGGCGCGCCCGGCAGCTCGTCACCCACGCGCGCGGGGACGACACCGAGGACCCCGACCGCAGGCTCGCCGAAGCCGTCGCGGGAACCGACCCAGCCGAGGTCACCTCGCTCGCCGACGCCCTCGACACCTTCCTGGAGACACCCTTCAACGGCGACGCCGACGCAGGACACGACGACGGGCTGCCCTTCTCGCCCGACGCGCGCGTGCGGTTCGCCCGCCTCGCGGCCGAGCTGCGCGACCTCCGCCGCTCGCTGTCCGACCCCCTCATGGACGTCCTGCACCGGGTCCTCGCCGTCACCGGCCTGGAGGTGGAACTCTCGGCGTCGCCGCACGCCCTCGCCGCCCGCCGCCGAGAGACCCTGTCGAACTTCCTCGACATCGCCGCCTCGTTCGCCGCCGACGAGAGCCAGGCGACCCTCCTCGCCTTCCTCGGCTTCCTGCGCACGTCCGCCCAGTACGAGAAGGGTCTCGACAACGCCCTTCCCGGCGGTGAGAACACCGTCAAGGTGCTCACCGCGCACAAGTCCAAGGGACTGGAGTGGGACGTCGTCGCCGTCCCCGGCCTCGTCACCGACGCCTTCCCCAGCGGGCGGGGCCGCGAGAAGTGGACCGCCCAGGCCAAGGTGCTGCCGCACGAACTGCGCGGCGACGCCGACACCCTCCCCGACATCGCCTCCTGGGACACGCGGGGCATGAAGGCCTTCCACGAGGCCATGAAGGACCACCAGCACACCGAGGAACTCCGCCTGGGCTACGTCACCTTCACCCGTCCCCGCTCGCTCCTCCTCGGCTCCGGCCACTGGTGGGGCCCCAGCCAGAAGAAGCCGCGCGGACCCTCCGAGTTCCTCCAGGCGCTGTACGAGCACTGCGCGGCCGGGTACGGCGAGATCGAGGTCTGGGCGGACGCGCCCGAGGAGGGTGAGGAGAACCCGGCGCTCCACCAGGCCGCCGCCGACCAGGTGTGGCCGCTGCCCCTGGACGCCGCCGCCCTGGCCCGCCGCCGGGCCGCGGCCGAGACCGTTCTCGCCCACCTGGACACCCTCGGCGCTCAGGAGGCTCTCCACGTCGGCCACCCGGCCGCGGTGCCCCCGCCGGACACCTACGACGACCCGGACTGGCCACCCCCGCCGGAGGACGACGAACCCCCGTACGAGGAGCCGCCGTACGACGCGTCACCGTACGAGGAGCCGTCGTACGAGGAGCCGCCGTACGAGGAGCCGGAGTCCTTCGACGACGCACTCCCGTACGACGACGCACTCCACGACGACGCACTCCCGCACCACGACGGCGACCTCCCACCGACCGCCCCCTTCCCGGCCACGCCTTCCGGGGCGCGGAACCGCCCCGCCGTCCCCCACCAGGCGTCGGCCCCCGAGCCCCCGGGCACCACGCCGGTGTCGAGGGGCCTCACACCCGAGGAGGCCCGTACCGTCGACTCCTGGGACCGCGACCTCGACGCGCTCGCCGGAGAACTGCTGCGCGCCAGACAGGCCGTCACGGACGTCCCCCTGCCGACCACGCTCACCGCCTCCCAGGTGATGCTGCTTGCCGACGACCCCGACGGGTTCGCGCGGGACCTCGCGCGCCCCATGCCGCGCCCCCCGCAACCGGCCGCGCGCCGAGGCACCCGGTTCCACGCCTGGGTGGAATCCCGGTTCGCGGAATTGACCCTTCCGCTCCTGGAGCCGGACGATCTGCCCGGCCGCGACGCCGAGATCGCCGACGAGCGGGACCTGCGTGCCCTCAAGGACGCCTTCGAACGCACCGAGTACGCCCGCCGCACGCCGTACCGCGTCGAGGCGCCCTTCCAGATCACACTCGCCGGGCACGTCGTACGGGGCCGTATCGATGCCGTCTACCAGGAGACCGACGGCGACACGGTGACGTACGAGATCGTCGACTGGAAGACCGGCCGGGGGCGCGGCGGCGACCCGCTGCAGCTCGCCCTGTACCGGCTCGCCTGGGCCGAACAGCAGGGCGTCCCTGTGGAATCGGTCACGGCGACGTTCCTCCACGTCCGCACCGGAGAGGCCGTACGACCGGCCGACCTGCCGGACCGAGCCGCTCTGGAGCGCCTGTTGACGCACGACGAGCCGGTCGTCCGCGCCCGCGAGGAGCGCTCCGCGCGAGGCGGTCCCGTTCATCCGCCCGCCGAGGACGCCGGCGCGGGCCGATAGGCTCGTGACCATGAGCCATCCCGTTGACAGCGACGTCAGCGCCGTCCGCGCGTACATCGAACAGCACCGCGCCGCCTTCCTCGACGACCTCGCCGAGTGGCTGCGCATCCCGTCGGTCTCCGCACAGCCCGACCACGCGCCCGACGTCCGGCGCAGCGCCGAATGGCTCGCCACCCGGCTCAAGGACACCGGCTTCCCCGTCGCGGAGGTCTGGCCGACCCAGGGAGCGCCCGCCGTCTACGCCGAGTGGCCCTCCGGCGACCCCGAGGCGCCCACCGTCCTCGTCTACGGCCACCACGACGTTCAGCCCGCCGCCCGCGAGGACGGCTGGGACAGCGACCCCTTCGACCCGGTCGTCCGCGGAAACCGCCTCTACGCGCGCGGGGCCGCCGACGACAAGGGCCAGGTCTTCTTCCACACCCTCGGAGTCCGCGCCCACCTCGCCGCCACCGGTCGCACCGCCCCCGCGGTCAACCTCAAGCTCCTGATCGAGGGCGAGGAGGAATCCAGCTCCCCCCACTTCCGGGACCTCGTCGAGAAGCACGCCGACCGACTCGCCGCCGACGCGGTGATCGTCTCCGACACCGGCATGTGGGCCGAGGACACCCCCACCGTCTGCACCGGCATGCGCGGCCTCACCGACTGCGAGATCCGGCTGTACGGCCCGGACCAGGACATCCACTCCGGCTCCTTCGGCGGCGCCGTGCCCAACCCGGCCACCGCCGCCGCCCGGCTCGTCGCCGCCCTGCACGACGAGCACGCACGCGTGGCGATCCCCGGCTTCTACGACGGCATCGCCGAACTCACCGACCGCGAACGCGAACTCTTCGCCGAGCTTCCCTTCGACGAGGAACAGTGGCTGCGCACCGCCAAGTCGCGCGCCACCCACGGCGAGGCCGGACACACCACCCTTGAGCGCATCTGGGCCCGCCCCACCGCCGAGGTCAACGGCATCGGCGGCGGATACCAGGGCCCCGGCAGCAAGACGATCATCCCCTCCTCGGCCATGGTGAAGCTGTCGTTCCGGCTGGTCGCAGGCCAGGACCCCGACCACATCGAGAAGGCCGTCCGCGCCTGGGCCGCCGAGCGGCTGCCCGCCGGGATCCGCCACGAGATCGACTTCAGCCCCGCCACCCGCCCGTGCCTGACCCCGCTGGACCACCCCGCCCTCCAGTCCGTCGTCCGGGCCATGGGCCGCGCCTTCGAGGGCCCCGTCCGCTTCACCCGCGAAGGGGGCTCCGGGCCGGCCGCCGACCTCCAGGAGGTCCTCGGCGCTCCCGTGCTCTTCCTCGGCATCTCCGTCCCCTCCGACGGCTGGCACGCCCCCAACGAGAAGGTCGAGCTGGACCTGCTCCTCAAGGGCGCCGAGACCAGCGCTCACCTGTGGGGCGATCTCGCCGAGAACTGGCGCCATGCCCCCTGACACCACCGCACGGTCCCTGGCGCCGCCCCGCGGGGCACACTGGAAGAACCGCCCCGCACCAGGACACCGCCCGGCACCCGGTCGCCCCTGCCGTACGTCCCGCTGAACCGCCCGACGCCACATCCGTTCCACCGGGGGAGTTGGAAGCACCCGTGACCACCTGGACCGACCAGAACGCCGACCGACCCATCTCGCTCACCGCCCCGAGCGGCATCGACCGGGCCGCGCACCACCGGCTCGACGAGGCATGGCTCGCGGCGGCGTGGAGCCACCCCACGACGCGCTGTTTCGTGGTCTCCGGCGGTCAGGTCCTCATAGACGAGACACCCGACGGCCGGACCGAGCTCGTCATGACCCCCTCCTTCGAGGCCCCCCTCACCGAGGCCCACCGCTACTTCCTCGGCACCGACGCCGACGGCGTCACCTACTTCGCGCTCCAGAAGGACGCTCTGCCCGGCCGCATCGACCAGTCCGCACGCCCCGCCGGCCTGCGCGAGGCCGGCCTGCTGCTGTCACCGCGCGACGCGGGCCTCATGGTGCACGCCGTGGGCCTGGAGAACTGGCAGCGCACCCACCGCTTCTGCTCCCGCTGCGGCGAGCGCACCGTCATCGCCGCCGCCGGCCACATCCGCCGCTGCCCCGCCTGCGGAGCCGAGCACTACCCCCGCACCGACCCCGCCGTGATCATGGCGGTCACCGACGAGGACGACCGCATCCTCCTCGGCCGCCAGGTCCACTGGCCCGAGGGCCGCTTCTCCACGCTCGCCGGATTCGTCGAGCCGGGCGAGTCGATCGAGCAGGCCGTGCGGCGGGAGGTCTTCGAGGAGGCCGGCGTGACCGTCGGCGAAGTGGAGTACGTCGCCAGCCAGCCCTGGCCGTTCCCGTCCAGCCTCATGCTGGGCTTCATGGCCCGCGCCACCTCCACGCACATCGACGTCGACGGCGACGAGATCCACGAGGCCCGCTGGTTCTCCCGCGACGAACTCGGCGCGGCCTTCGAGTCCGGCGAGGTCCTGCCGCCGTACGGCATCTCCATCGCCGCCCGCCTGATCGAGCTCTGGTACGGCAAGCCGCTGCCGACGCGCAGCGTCATCTGACCGCACGACGAAGGGCGGCCCTCCCGGATGGGGGGCCGCCCTTCGTCGTGCGCGCGCCGACCGGCTACACGCCGACCTTCTGCTTCACCTGGGCCAGTGACGGGTTCGTCAGGGTCGATCCGTCCGGGAACAGCGCCGTCGGCACGGTCTGTCGACTCTCTCCTCGACGCGCTCGGCCTCCAGGAGGAAGCCACCCGGGCCCTGGCAGGCGACCTCCGCACCCAGACCGAAGAACTCCAGGCTCGACTGCGGGAGGCAGAGACCCACCTCGAACACCTCGCGATCACCCGGAAGACCGTCACCGCTCTCGCCGACCGACTCCCGGCCGCTCCGTCGCATCTGCCCGAGCACCCGGACTATCCCCGCATCCTCGCCGTCCTCAACGAGGCCACTGGTCCCCTCCGGGCCCGCGACGTCTGCGAAGCCCTCGACCATGAACTGCTGCCGAAGAACATCGAGGGCACCCGCGCCAAGCTGAGGCGCCCGGTCAAGCTCGATATCCTCGCCGAAGCCGGCACCGGCAGCCTCACCAGGAGGCAGTAGCCGACCAAGCACCGCGGTCCGCGGTCTTGCCTCAACCTCGCCGGGAATCGCACAACACCTCAAGAACTGCTGCTCTCTGCGGCCTTGGGCTGCTGTTGGGTGGCGCAGTGGATGCCCCCGCCGCCTTCGGCGACGGCGTGGATCTCCAGCTGAACGACCTCGCGATCGGGGCAGAGGTCGCCGATGACGGCGGCGGCCTGCTGGTCGGCTTTGCGGTCGCCGAAGCGGGGGATGAGGACGGCGTCGTTGGCGATGTAGTAGTTGGCGTAGGAGCCGAGGAAGTCCTCCCCGCGGCGGCCGAGCCGGGCAGGGTCGGGTTCGGGGAGGTCGATGATCTCGAACCTTCTTCCACGGGCGTCGGTCGTGCTCTCCAGGACGCCGCGTGCCTGGTCGTGGGCGCGGGTCCACACGTCGGGTCCGTCGCCGGCCCAGGCGCGGCTGAGCAGGACGACACCGTTCTCTGCGAAGCGGGCCAGCGAGTCGACGTGGTAGTCGGTGATGTCCTGGCCCTTGACGCCCTCGAACCAGATCACCTTGTCGGCGCCGACCAGGTTCTTGAGGGAGTTCTCGATCTCGTCGCGGCTCAGGTCGGGGTTGCGGTTGGGGTTGGCCAAAGAGCTCTCGGTGACCAGGAGGGTGCCGTGGCCGTCCACTTCCAGTGAGCCGCCCTCCCCCACCAGCGGCGCGTCGACGCGGGGGACGCCGGCGTACTCCAGGACGGCGCGGGCGACCTTCGCGTCGTGCTCGTGTTCCTGCTTGCCGCCCCAGCCGTTGAAGTGCAGGTCGATGCCCTCGAGGCCTTTCGGGCCCTGGACGAAGGTCGGGCCGCTGTCGCGCATCCACAGGTCGTCGGTGGGTACCGCGATCACCTCGACTCCGGAGCCGCAGGCCCGGCGGGCGGCCTTGACTTCCTCCGGGGCAGCCAGCATGACTACAGGCTCGAACTCGGCCAGCGCCCGGGCAATGCCCGCGATGTCGCGCTGGACGTCGTCGGCCATGTCCTCCCAGACCGAGTCCAGCGGCGGCCAGGACATGAACGTGCGGACATGCTCGCGGGTCTCCGCCGGCATGAACAGCTCGGCCCGATTCCGAACGGGCACCGCGCTCTCCTCTGCCCCGGCCGACGGCTGGCCCGACTTCTTCTCCTGGTCCTGGGCGCAGGCTGTCAGCCCCGCGGCGGCCAGCGCAGCAGCCGCACCGCCCCTCAGCACGCTTCGGCGGTTCGGTCTCCTCATGGCACGGCTCCCATCCCGGACGGAACAATTCCTGACTGAAATTTCAGTCAGGGTGAGACGGTAGCATTGCCTCCGTCACCGCCTGGAACCTTTCTAGGGAGCCGAACCGTGTCCGCCCGCCGCACCGCCATCCTGGAAGCCGCCGCCCGTGTCATCGCGCAGCGCGGCATCAGGGGCCTGCGAGTCGAAGAGCTGGCCGAGGAGGCCGGCGTGTCGACCTCGCTGATCTACTACCACTTCCGCGACCGGGCCGGTCTCCTCGCCCGCACACTCGACTTCATCAACACCCGAGCCGAGCACTACACCCAGCCCACCAGCGACCCCGATACCGACCCCCGCGGCCACCTGGAAGAGATGCTGCTCCTCGAACTCCAGGACACCCCCGCCGTCGTCGAGAACAGCACCGCCTGGGGCGAACTGCGCTCCACCGCCGTCTTCCAGCCCGAACTGCGCGATCAGCTCCGCACCACCACCGACAGCTGGAACGACTACACCAGCGACCTGATCCACCGCGCCCAGCAGACCGGCCGCGCCACCCCCGACATCTCACCGGACGACGCCGCCCACCGGCTCACCGCCCTCGTCGAAGGACTCAGCAAACGCTGGCTCAGCGGCACCCTCACCCTCGAACGCTCCCGCCACCTCCTGCGCGGCGCCATCATCGCGGAGCTCGGCCCCTGACCCGGCCGGCACGGCCTCGCCCTCATCCGAAACAGGGCAGTCGCAAACCCACCCATGGTCGAGTTCGTGTATGGCCCGGATGGTGAGGACCTTTGCGAGGACTTCTCCACTCGGCCTGTGCTCGCGCTCTGAACCTGCGGTTTTGCCACCGCGCGCTCAGAGGTTCTGTTGGTGACGGCCGCCAGGTGGAGCGCTCAGTCTCTCTGCGCCCTGTAAGGCGCGTTCACGAGACGGCCTCGCATCTACAGCGGTAGGTGCCGGGGCGGGCCTTGGTCCTGCCGCTGCGGTCTTCCCAGGGCACACAAAGCCCCCGATCAGCATCGGGCCGGTCGGGGGCTGCGTCTCGCAAGGGTCAGACGCCGAGCGCCTGCTTCACCTGGGCAAGGCTCGGGTTCGTCATTACGACCTCAGTGCCACCGGAGGGAATTACCTGAACGGTGGGAACCGTCTGGTTTCCGCCATTGGCCTTCTCGACGAACGCGGCCGACTCAGGGTCCTGCTCGATGTTGATCTCGGTGTACGTGATGCCCTCGCGGTCCAGTTGCTTCTTCAGCCGCTGGCAGTATCCGCACCAGGTGGTGCTGTACATCGTCACAGTGCCCTGCATGTCGCTATCGCTCCTCGGAACAGCTCGGGGAAGACCGTCGAGGGCAGGAACACCGACCGTCCCTCAACCATTCCCCACCGCCGCGCCCCGTGCGCTCCCACCACCGCCGCGCCCCGTATGACCCCCGCCGCACCGCCCGACGTGACCCCTGCCGCATTAGTACGACTGCGAGGCCCCGCCTGTGGACAACCGGCTCGTCCCCCTCCGGCGACCTGGCAGCATGGCGGTGTGACTCCAGCAACGCACTCCACCCTCTTCCCGCAGGTACCGGACTCGGCCGACGCGGTGCTCGAAGGGCTCGACCCCGAGCAGCGCGAGGTCGCCACCGCGCTGCGCGGGCCGGTGTGCGTGCTGGCCGGAGCCGGCACCGGCAAGACGCGGGCCATCACCCACCGCATCGCCTACGGGGTGCGCGCCGGCATCCTGCAGCCCTCCAGCGTGCTCGCCGTCACCTTCACCAACCGCGCCGCCGGCGAGATGCGCGGCCGACTGCGCCAGCTCGGCGCCCAGGGTGTCCAGGCCCGCACCTTCCACTCCGCGGCCCTGCGGCAGCTCCAGTACTTCTGGCCGAAAGCGATCGGTGGTTCGCTGCCCCGGCTCGTCGACCGGAAGGCGCAGCTCGTCGCCGACGCGGCCGCCGCCTGCCGCATCCGGCTGGACCGCGGTGAGCTGCGGGACGTCACCGCCGAGATCGAGTGGTCCAAGGTCACGCAGACCGTTCCCGCCGATTACCCGCTCGCCGCCGCCAAGGCCGGTCGTGAGGCGCCCCGTGGCCCCGCCGAGATCGCCCAGCTCTACACGGCCTACGAGGACCTCAAGCGCGACCGCTCGGTCATCGACTTCGAGGACGTGCTGCTGCTGACCGTCGCCGTCCTCCAGGACCGGCGGGACATCGCCGAGCAGGTCCGCGCCCAGTACCAGCACTTCGTGGTCGACGAGTACCAGGACGTCAGCCCCCTCCAGCAGCGCCTGCTGGACCTGTGGCTCGGCGACCGCGACAACCTGTGCGTGGTCGGCGACGCCAGCCAGACGATCTACTCCTTCACCGGCGCGACCCCCGACCACCTCCTCGACTTCCGCACCCGCCATCCCGGCGCCACCGTCGTCAAGCTGGTCCGCGACTACCGCTCGACCCCCCAGGTCGTCCAGCTCGCCAACGGCCTGCTCGCCCAGGCCCGCGGACGGGCCGCCGACCACCGGCTCGAACTGGTCTCCCAGCGCCCGGCCGGACCCGAGCCCGGCTACACCGAGTACGCCGACGAGCCCGCCGAGGCCGAGGGCGCGGCCCGCCGCATCCGTGAACTCCTCGGCGCCGGGGTCCCGGCCGCCGAGATCGCGATCCTGTTCCGCACCAACGCCCAGTCCGAGACCTACGAGCAGGCTCTCGCCGACGCCGGCATCCCCTACCAGCTGCGCGGCGCCGAGCGCTTCTTCGACCGGCCCGAGGTCCGCAAGGCAAGCATCGCCCTGCGCGGCGCCGCCCGCTTCGGCGGCAACGACTCGGCACTCGACGACGCCGTCGATCTGGCCTCCCAAGTGCGTGCCGTTCTCTCCGGCGAGGGCTGGACCCCTCAGCCGCCGGCCGGTTCCGGGGCGGTCAGAGAGCGCTGGGAGTCTCTCGCCGCCCTGGTCAACCTCGCCCAGGACTTCGCCGCAGCCCGCCCCGGCGCCACTCTCGCCGACCTGGTCACCGAGCTCGACGAGCGGGCCAACGCCCAGCACGCCCCGACCGTCCAGGGCGTCACCCTCGCCTCCCTGCACTCGGCCAAGGGCCTGGAGTGGGACGTCGTCTTCCTGGTCGGTGTCGCCGAAGGCATGATGCCGATCACCTACGCCAGAACCGACGAGCAGATCGAGGAGGAACGCCGGCTGCTCTACGTGGGCGTCACCCGGGCTCGCGAGCGGCTGCACGTCTCATGGGCGCTGTCCCGCTCGCCGGGTGGCCGTCCCAGCCGCCGTCCCAGCCGCTTCCTGGACGGCCTGCGCCCCGGTTCCGGCGCAGCGCAGGGCCGCGGCGCCAACGGCACCGGCGCCGGTGTCGAACGCGGCATGCCCGGCATGTCGACGGGCAGTACGGCTGCCCCGCGCCGCACCCGACGAACCCCCGCCCGCTGCCGGGTCTGCGGCCGGCCCCTCACCGACGGCGGCGAGCTGAAGCTGCTGCGCTGCGAGGACTGCCCGTCCGACATGGACGAGGGCCTCTTCGGGCGGCTGCTGGCCTGGCGGGAGGTCCAGGCGCGGCGCAACGGTCAGCCCGCCTTCTGCGTCTTCACCGAGAAGACCCTGATGGCGATCGCCGAGAGCGTCCCGGACGAGCCGGGCGACCTCGCGCGCATCCCGGGGGTCGGCATGCGCAAGCTCAAACGCTACGGAGCCGACGTGCTGGCCATCTGCGCAGGCCAGGACGTGGAGGGAGGGACCGAGGGGGACTGATGCGAACTCGTCGAAAAAATAGTTTGCGCATGCCCCAGCAGTCCCCATAGGTTCTTAAGCACGCGAACAGCGGCCTTCTCGAAGGCCCTGCTTCCGTGCTGTACTTGCATATCCGACGGACCGGGCTCACCCCCGATCCCCCGAGACGCTGAGAGGAGGCGATTGAAGTGATCATCATCAACACCAGCTCCACCAGCACCGCCAAACTGACCGATTGCTCGACCGTCTCCCTGTGCATGCTCGGCGCCTCCAACCCGGGCACCGGTGTGTCCGGCATTCGTGTCGGCCGTTCCGCGTCCGCCGCCTCCCTCGTTCCCGCGGGCCTTCCCGTCCGTGAGCGCGATGAGCGACCGACCAAGGCACTGGAAGCGGTAGAGGCACAGGCCCAGGCCTATGCCTTTGCGGCGGCCGGTGCCGGAAGCCGGAAGCAGACGACGCACCACCACCTGATGTGGGCCTTCCGTGGGCCAGAACCCTGGAGTGATCCAGCCTGATCGTTGATCAGGTCGGCGCCTTCAGGGCCGCGGAACCCCATCCGGGATCCGCGGCCCTTCTGTTTGTCCACCAACGTGGATGACGGAGCGAAGGGGCCTCGGGCAAGAGCACAACCCGGTACCAACCGCCTCCCGGCCCAACCGGGCCGAACAACCAGACGAGGAAGACGAACCGTGCAACTCGAAGCGCACGCCCCGTCCGTACCGCCTTCTGAAACGATCCCGCCGCCCGGCCTCACGGAGGACTCCACCTTGACCCCGCTCACCGCGCTCACCGCGCTCGACGACGCCATCGAGAACCTCGGCGTGCCCGTCCCCTGCCGCTCCTACGACCCGGAGGTCTTCTTCGCGGAGTCCCCGGCGGACGTCGAGTACGCCAAGTCCCTCTGCCGCACCTGCCCGCTGATGGAGGCCTGCCTCGCCGGCGCCAAGGAGCGGCGTGAGCCCTGGGGCGTCTGGGGTGGCGAGCTGTTCGTCCAGGGGGTCGTCGTCGCCCGGAAGCGGCCGCGTGGCCGCCCGCGCAAGAACCCGGTCACAGCATGAACACCGCAGGAACGATCGATCGCCCCCTCACGCACGACCCCAAGAAGCAGGCCCCGATGAAGCCGTCCACCAGCGAGCCCGCAGGCTCCGCGACCGAATTCGTCACCATGACCGGCGCGATCGACTCGCGCCAGAACAGGAACCGAGAGATGCAACTCATCCCAGAAGCCCTGGCTCGTGCGCATATGCACACGCGCCTGCACGAGGCCGAGCGGGACCGACAGGCCCTGCGCCTGGCGGCCGCCCGCCGGATGCAGCGCCGGGCCGAGCGCGCCTCGCTGCGCGCCCGCCGGGCGCTCGCCATGGCCGTGATGCAGTGACCGTGATGCAGTGATCTGAACTCCCTCCCGTACTGGGAGGGAGAACGCTTCCGGTGGGGGCCGGTCCGTCCGACGGGCCGGCCCCCACGCCGCGTCCGGGCCGCCCGGGCCGGGGGCTCATGCCTCCGCCGCGGCCGCCTCCTCGTCCGGCCGATTCAGTTCCTCGGCGAAGCCCGGCAGCCACTCCTCCAGTTCCTCGCGAAGACGCACCGTCGCGCCGAGCTGGCAGAGCACCCCGATGGTGCTGAGAGTCACCCGGTGTATCAGCAGGTACGCCGGCGGCAGGTTGAGCTGCTTGCCCAGCTGGTACGCGGGGGAGCGGGGATCGGCGATCCGGGCCGCCTGGCCGCGCATCCAGGATCGGGTGAACGTGAACTCCTCCACCTGGGCCGGCTCGATGATCGGCACGAGGTAGTCGAGGACCGCATCCGGGTCCAGCTCGATCGACTCCTTCACGAAGCCTTCCTCACACAGCAGCTCGTAGACAGTGCTCGCGTCGCCGCCGAGGGTCAGGCGCAGGGACTCGCCGATCGGGGTGGGCAGCCCGCCCGGGAGCCGGTCGACCGTGCCGAAGTCCAGCACACCGAGCCGCCAGTCCTCCTTCCCGGGGCCACCGGGCAGCAGGCGGAAGTTGCCCGGGTGCGGGTCGGCGTGCAGCAGGCCGGTGCGGGCCGGCCCGGAAAAGAGGAAGCGCGCCAACAACTGGCCGGCCCGGTCCCGCTGCTCCTGCGTGCCCTCCGCGATCACCTCGGACAGGGGGACACCGTCCATCCACTCGGTGATCAGAACCTGGTCGCACTGGTGGACCACGGCCGGGACGGTCACGTCCGGGTCGTCGGCGAACTCCTCCGCGTGGGCCTGCTGCGCGGCGGCCTCCAGGCCGTAGTCCAGTTCTTCGGCGACCCGGTCCCGCAACTCGCTGATCAGCGGCTTGACGTCCATGCCGGGGACCAGGGGTCCCAGCAGGCGGGCGAAGCGGCTGAGCTGGTTCAGGTCGGACAGCAGGGCGTCGCCCGCGCCCGGGTACTGGACCTTGACCGCGACCTCCCGGCCGTCGTGCCAGACCGCTCGGTGCACCTGGCCGATGGAGGCGGCCGCGGCCGGCTTGTCCTCGAACTCCTCGAACAGGTCCGGCCAGTCCTCGCCCAGCCGCCCGGCGAGTACCGCGTGCACCGTACGCGTGGGCATCGGCGGGGCGGCGTCCTGCAGCTTGGTCAGGGCCGCCCGATAGGGGCCGGCGACCTCTTCCGGCAGGGCGGACTCGAAGACGGACAGCGCCTGCCCGAACTTCATCGCGCCGCCCTTGAGCTCGCCGAGCACCTTGAACAGCTGCTCGGCGGTGCGCTGCTGCAGTTCGCGGCCGACGATCTCCGCGGACTCGCCGACGATGCGCTTGCCCAGGCCCCAGGTCGCCCGGCCCGCGAAGCCGAGCGGGAGCGCGGCGAGCTTGGCGGTCCGGGTGACCGCCTTCCGGGGAAGATCAGACATGCGCCCTCCAGGTCCCAGCCAGCCGCGCCGCGTGCGCCGTACGGCGTAACTCAGTCGATTGCCGTTCCTCAACCATTGTCTCGTGTGCCGCCCGGTCCTTCGGGGTGTGTTCTCCCTTACGTTTTCCGCTCTCTGGATTCTCGCGCCGTTCCCTGCCCCACTCTGCCTCCCGGTCGGCCGCCCGGCACGGGCAGGCCGGGTGGGCGCGGACCGGGCGGGCGTGCCACCGCAGAGTGGGAGCGGAGACCTCCCAGCGGAATCCCGCGCTGGAGGGGGGCCGGCCGTCGAGGAAGGCCAGCGCGTGGGCGGCGGCCAGGCCCGCGACCGTCGTGGCCAGCGCGAGATCGCAGGCGCGGACCGGCCGCCGCTGCCCGGAGCGCCACTGGGCGACGAGACGCGGCCAGGTAGGGTCCCGGTCGACGCGGGCCTGCTCCAGACAGCCGGCGCAGCCGGTCTCGCCGGGCAGGACGAACGGACCGACGACGCCGGTGCCCTCCACCACGCCCGCGTAGAGATGCGGTGTGCCCGAGTCGAGCAGAGAAGCCGCCTGGGCCGGGTCGGGGCAGTGCACCGAGACGTCGTCGCGAGGGGCGAGGACCACCAAGGAGAGACCCGGAGTGCCCGCTTCGTCGGCCGAGCCCGTGGTTCTGCGGGGCGGGCGGCCGGGCGCGCACCGGCGCACCGCGCGGCGGGCGGCGTCCTCGCGACGCTCGCCGACCGCCTCGACAGGCAGGCCACCCGGTGCGACGTCGCCCGGCGCGACCCGGCCGCCGTCGCGGACGTCGACGTCGCCGACACCGGCGCCCGACAGCAGTGAGGCCAGCACCGCACCCACCCGGCCGGCCCCGCGCACCTGCACCCGCAGCCGACGGCGGGCGGCCAGTGTCCGCATCGCGTCGCCGGGCTCGGAGGTGGCCAGGGACAGCGCGGCGAGGTCGGGCCGCAGCCGGTCCAGTACCTCCGGCTTCGCGCGCAGTGCGTCGGCGTCCGGGCCGCCGCCCCGGGCGTCCTCGATCAGGCCCGCGGCGGTCAGGCGCCGCACCAGCAGGTCCACATGGCCGTCCGGCAGATCCATGCGCCGTCCTTCCTCGCGCAGGAGTTCCGGGCCGCGGGTGCCGTCCAGCAGGTCCAGGAAGTGGCCGGTCGCGGTGTCCATCGGGCCCAGCGTCAGCGCGTGTGCCGGAGACATACCGAACTGCACGGTGTTGAGATCGCGCCAGCCGCGCCGTAGCGCGGGCTTCACCATCGCATGCATGTGTTTCCCCCGTGGATCGCGGTGCTCGTGGTGGATCGGTGCCCGTGGTGGATCGGTGCCCGTACCGGAAGACGTCCGGGTACCGGCGGAGCGGGGGCGTGAGGGGCTCCTCGCTCCGCCGACGAATGCCAGGATGCCCGCATTCGCCGATGGCTGCGGCGAGTTGTCCACAGGTAGCGTGATTCGTCGTACAAATCCGTCGGACGAGGAACGGCGGACGTGTGGGTTCGGCGGACAACCGCTCCGGAGCCGGGACTTACCCCGTGCACAGCGGGTAACGTCGGGGCGTGCCCGCCGACCCACCGCACCGCGCCGCGACCCCACAGCGCAGCACGACGAGCCAGCCGCCGAGCAGTTCCAGGGCGAGCGCGATCGAGGTGCGCAGGAGCGCCCGGCGCCGCCGGACGGTCTCCGCGTACCGCGAGGGCGATCGCACCGTCGTGCTCATCCCCGCCCGGATGTCCGAGGCGGAGGAGCAGCGCTGGGTGAGCGTCATGCTCGACAAGCTGGCCGCCCAGGAGAGCCGGCGGGTGCCCGGCGACGCAGAGCTCGCCGAACGCGCGGAGCGGCTGTCCGAGCAGTACTTCGCGGGCCGGGCCCGGCCCTCCTCCGTCCGCTGGGTGACCAACCAAAACACCCGCTGGGGTTCCTGCACTCCGGCCGAGGGCAGCATCCGGCTGTCGCACCGCCTCAAGGGCATGCCCGAGTACGTCATCGACTACGTCCTTCTTCACGAGCTGGCGCACCTGCTGGTGCCGGGGCACGGGCCCGACTTCTGGCGGCTGCTGGAGGCCTATCCGCGCACGGAACGGGCCCGCGGCTACCTGGAGGGCGTGGTGGCCGCCGACCGGTTGCCGCACCTGCCCCGCGCGCGCGGGCAGTGATCTCCCGGAACCGTCCGGCAGGGGTTGTGTACCGGGTCTGTACCGACTGCGTCCGATGTCGGAGTTTGCGGTTAGCCTGGCGCGACGCACTCACACTCGGGATGGGGGACGGTCGTTACGCATGCCCAGGGAATTCCAACGCGGCCACAAGGCCAGGATCAGTGACCTGACCGCGGGCACGGATCTGTACGTAGGCGTGCAGATCTCCGCCCCCGGACTGACCTTCGACATCAGCTGCTTCGGCCTCGACGCCGACGAGCGGCTCTCCGACGACCGGTACTTCGTCTTCTTCAATCAGCCGAAGTCACCCGAGGAGGCCGTCCAGCTTCTGGGGTCGCAGGCGGGCGACACCGAATCCTTCCGGGTCACTCTCGACCGGATCCCGCCGCACATCCAGAAGCTGTCGTTCACGGCGACCCTCGACGGCGCCGGGCAGATGTCGCAGATCGAGCCGGGTTACCTCCGGATCGTGGCGGGCGGCGAGGAGGTGGCCCGGTACGCCTTCAGCGGCGCGGAGTTCTCCACCGAGCGGGCCGTGATGCTGGGCGACTTCTACCTGAAGGACGTCTGGCGGTTCGCCGCCGTCGGCCAGGGCTTCGACGGCGGCCTGGAGGCGCTGCTGAAGAACTTCGGCGGCGAGGTCCTGGAAGAGGAGACGCCCGCCGCCCCGCAGCCGCCGCAGTCCGGCTCCGCGCCCGGCTTCGCCCCGCCCGCGCAGACCACCGCGCCCCCCGCCTTCGCCGCCCCGGCTCCGGCGCCCGCCCCGGCTCAGCCACCCGCGTCGCAGGGCTTCGCACCACCAGGTGCCACCCCGCCTCCGGCCCCGGCGCCCTCGGTGCACGCCCAGCCCACCCTCATCGCGCCCATGACGCCGCCCGGCGGCACCCAGGTGCCGCCGCCCGCCCCTGCCCCGGCGCCCTACGGCGGGCCCGGCCAGCAGCCGCCGTACGGCCAGGCCGGCGCCCAGGCCCCGTACGGGCAGCCCCCCGCCCCGATGCCGCCCGGCCCGGCCCAGCCCCACGCCCCGCAGGCCCCCGTCCCGCCCGGCTACGGACAGCAGCCGTCGCCCCCCGGCTACGGCCAGCAGCCCCCGTACGGCCAGGTCCCGGGCCAGCAGGCGTACGGCGTGCCGCAGGGCGCGCCCCAGGGCGGAGCCGGTGTGGCGGCCGCGCTGCAGCAGTTCAAGGAGACGCCGACCGGGCAGCGCTGGACGCAGCAGAACAAGAAGCTGATCCGCGTCGACCTCGGTATCGGCGGCCAGCCCGTGCTGGCCCGGCAGGGCAGCATGGTGCTCTATCAGGGCAAGGTGGACTTCAGCTACAAGGGCGCCGGGTTCGCCGGACGGATCGTCGGGAACGCCACCGGCCAGGAGATGCAGCTGATGCGCTGCACCGGCCAGGGCCAGGTGTTCCTCGCCGACAACGCCACCATGCTGCACCCCATCGAGCTGCAGGGCGACGGCATCTGCGTCTCCGCGGAGAACGTCCTCGCGTTCGACGAGAGCCTCCACCACGAGGTCCGCCGCATCGAGGGCCACGGCATCCCCGGCGGGGCGCTGTTCACCATGCAGTTCCAGGGCACCGGCACGATCGTCGTCAAGACGCACGGCACGCCCGTGGTGCTGCCCGTCACGCCCACCACCTTCGCCGACGCCAACGCGGTGGTCGCCTGGTCGTCCGCCGCCCAGGTGATCGTCTCCAGCCAGGTCCGGATGCGCCGTAACGCCTACCCCGGCGCCACCGGGGAGAGCGTCAACCTCCAGTTCCGGGCCGCGCCCGGCAACTTCGTCGTCGTCCAGCCGTACGAGATCTGAGGGAGAGCCCGTCATGAACCAGCCGCTCGCGGGCTACGCACCCGCACCCGTCACCGCCCGCATGGAGAACCACGGCAACCACATGCTGAAGGTCGCCATGCAGACCGGGAACGACCTCTTCGCGCGCGTGGGCTCGATGGTCGCCTACGAGGGCTTCGTCCAGTACGAGCCCAGCCCGGCGGCGGTGCGGCAGATCGCCCGTGACTGGGTGACCGGCGAGGGCGCGCCCCTGATGAAGTGCTCCGGCGACGGCCTGCTCTACCTCGCCGACTACGGCGCCGACGTCGTCGTGATCAATCTCAACGGCGACGGCATCTCGGTCAACGCGACCAACCTGCTCGCCTTCGACGCCCACCTCACCTGGGGTGTGGAACGGGTCAAGGGGCTCGCCAAGTTCGCGGGCCAGGGACTGTGGAACACCAAGATCTCCGGGCAGGGCTGGGTCGCGCTGACCTCCCGGGGCAAGCCCATCGTCGTCGACTGCGGCGGTGGTGAGGACGAGACCTATGTCGACCCGGACGCGCTGGTCGCCTGGTCCCCGAACCTGAAGGTGAAGGGCAAGCGCAGCTTCAAGGCGCAGTCGCTGATCGGCCGCGGCAGCGGCGAGGCCTTCCAGATGGCCTTCTCCGGTCAGGGCATCGTCGTCGTCCAGCCCAGCGAGGACAGCACCGACCGCCTCCGGTTCCGGGGCTGAGGGGGAGCCACAACCATCATGCAGAGCCCGCTTTTCGCCTACAACGACCAGCAGACCCAGGAACGCTGGAGCCTGCAGAACAAGCACATGCTGCGCGTCGTCCTGGAGGGCCACGAGGACGTCCTGGCCCGCAAGGGCACCATGGTCGCCTACCAGGGTCTCGTCGAGTTCGACGCCGAGTACCAGACCCACGGACAGCGCCGTTCGCGCGCCCACACCGGCGAGGGCCTGGACCTGATGCGCTGTCACGGGCAGGGGACGGTCTACTTCGCCAACCTCGCCCAGCACATCCACGTGATGGAGGTGGAGCAGGACGGGCTGACCGTCGACAGCAGCTACGTGCTCGCCATGGACTCCTCCCTGCACCACGAGGTGATCGCCGTCGACAGCCTCTACGGCATCTCCGGGTCCGGGAAGTACCAGCTCAACATCGCCGGCCGCGGCCGGGTCGCCCTGATGACGTCCGGCGCGCCCCTGCTGATGCCGGTCACGCCCGACAAGTACGTCAACTGCGACGCGGACGCCATCGTCGCCTGGTCGACCGGTCTGCGCGTGCAGATGCAGGCGCAGACCCATTCGTCGGGCGTGTGGCGCCGCCGCGGCAACACCGGCGAGGGCTGGGAGCTCAGCTTCATGGGCAGCGGCTTCGCGCTCGTCCAGCCCAGCGAGCTGCTGCCACCGCAGAACGCACAGATCGGGCAGGGTGTCGCCGCGCAGTTCGGCATGGGCCAGCAGGGGGCGCGCGGACAGAACCAGGGCAACGTCTGGAGCTGACGCCCGCAGGAACCGTTGCCACCCCCGGGCCTTCCGGGGGTGGGCCGCGGGTGCCCGTCCCGAGGACGCGATGTAAGGGGTGACCGCCTTGTCGGTCACCCCTTACGCGTCAAAGGCGTGCGCGGGTCGCTTCGAGCAGTCGTACGACCGAGTCGTCCGCCACGTCCGCCACCTCGTGATAGGCGAACCAGCGCAGGTCCAGCGACTCGTCGCTGATGACCTCCAGGGAGCCGGGTGGCGCCACGGCGGCGTACTGCACGTCCAGGTGCCAGGCGCACGGGGTGAGGTGCCGGTCGAGGCGCACCGGGCCTCCGGGCAGCAGGGTCAGCCCGGCGACCCCGGACTCCTCGGCCCCTTCGCGCAGTGCGGCCGCGGCCAGAGTCTCGTCGGCGGGCTCGCAGTGACCGCCCGTCTGCAGCCACATCCGGAGCTTCTTGTGCAGGGTCAGCAGCACCTGTCCGCGGACCGGGTCGATCACCAGTGAGCTCGCGGTGACGTGCCCGTCCCGGCAGGCCTTCCACATGCCGTCCGGGTGGGTCTCCAGATGCTCCAGGTACACCTGGCGCAGCTCGGCCTGCTCCTCGTAGCCCTTCAGTACCAGGACCGCGTCGTCGTACAGGCTCACTCGGCGCCGTCGCCCTCGTTCTCGTCCTCGGCGGTGCCCTTCTTGCGCGGGTCGGGCTTCTGGGCGGCCTCGCCGAGCATCTTGTCCAGCTCGGAGAAGTCCAGGTGCTCCCGGTGCACGAAACCGTCCGGGTCGTCCAGGTCGGTGGCCGTCGGCAGCATGTCCGGATGGGCCCACAGGGCGTCACGGCCGTCGATCCCGCGGGCGTCGGTGAGCGAGGCCCACAGCCGGGAGGCGTCGCGCAGCCGGCGCGGGCGCAGCTCCAGCCCGATCAGGGTGGCGAACGTCTGCTCCGCCGGGCCGCCGGAGGCGCGGCGGCGGCGCAGCGTCTCGCGCAGCGCGTCCGCCGACGTCAGGCGCGGCTTGGCGGCGGCGTGCACCACCGCGTCCACCCAGCCCTCGACGAGTGCCAGCGCCGTCTCCAGACGGGCCAGGGCGGCCTTCTGCTCCGGGGTGTCCTCCGGCTGGAACATGCCCTGCTGCAGGGCGTCCTGCAGCTGCTCCGGGTTCTGCGGGTCGAACTGGCCGACGACGTCCTCCAGCTTGGCGGTGTCGACCTTGATCCCGCGCGCATAGCCGTCGACCGCGCCGAACAGGTGCGAGCGCAGCCACGGCACGTGCGTGAAGAGCCGCTGGTGGGCGGCCTCACGCAGGGCCAGGTACAGCCGCACCTCGTCCTTGGCCACGCCGAGGTCCCGGCCGAACGAGTCGATGTTCAGCGGCAGCAGCGCGGCACGGCCGGCCGGGCCCAGGGGCAGGCCGATGTCCGTGGAGCCGACGACCTCGCCCGCGAGCACGCCGACGGCCTGCCCGATCTGCGAGCCGAACATGGCGCCGCCCATCGAGCGCATCACGCCGATCAGCGGGCCGGCCATGGCCTGCATCTCCTCGGGCAGCACGTCGCCCATCGCGGTGCCGACCCGCTCGGCGACCGGGTCGACGAGCTCCTTCCAGGCCGGCAGCGTCGCCTCGACCCACTCCGCGCGCGACCAAGCCACCGCGGTGGCCGCCCCGGACGGCAGGGAGGTCACGTCGTCGAGCCACAGCTCGGCCAGGCGGACGGCCTCCTGCACGGCGTTGCGCTCGGCCGGGCCGACGCTCGCGTCCTTCACGCCGTCCGGCGTGCCCTGGGAGACCGTCTGGCGGGCGATCTGCTTGGCCATGTCCCAGTTCACCGGGCCGCCCTCGTAGGAGAGCATCTGGCCGAGCTGCTGGAAGGCGGCGCCCAGGTCGGTGGGGTTCAGCGAACCGAACATCGCGGCGAACGGATTGTCGCCGCCGGGGCCGCCCGCTCCGGGCAGCCCGAAACCGAACGGGTTGGCCGGGCCCTGACCACCACCGCTCTGCGGGTCCTTCTTCTTGCCCTCGTCGCCGTCTTCCGGCTCCTCCGGCGGAAGGCCGAATCCGAATGGGGTGTCACTCACGGGATTCCTCGGCTGGTTGAGGCCGCCGGTTCTCGTCCGACGGCACGGCTGCCCTGCAACACCACCCAGCGTAGACACCCCGGCTCGATCGGGCCTCGGTGCTCCGCCGACTCGCGGCCTGCGGCAGGATGGATGCCACCTGGTACGTACGCGTCACTCGCGCCCGTATGGAAGACAACCGCTGGAGACACCTGGTGAGTTCCCCAGATCCGCAGGTTCGCGCAGCGCGAAACCGCTCAACCCCGGGCGGCGGGCGCGGGCCCGTCGTCGCCGTGACCGGCGCCGCGACCGGGGTGGGCGAGCTGCTCACCGAGCGGCTCGCCGCGTCCGACGAGATCAAGCAGGTCGTCGCCATCGACGAGCGGCGTGGTGAGTGCGACGCGGCCCGGTGGCACATCCTGGACGTGCGCGACCCGGCGATCGCGGACAAGCTGCGCGGCGTCGACGTCGTCGTTCATCTGGCGCTCGATCTCGACCTGGGGAGTGACGCCGCCGCCCGGACGGCGTACAACGTCCGCGGGACGCAGACCGTGCTGACCGCCGCGGCGGCGGCCGGCGTGCGCCGCGCGGTGCTGTGCACCTCGGCGATGGTGTACGGCGCGCTGCCCGAGAACGAGCTGCCGCTGTCGGAGGACGCCGAGCTGCGGGCCACCGCCGAGGCGACCGGAGTGGGCGACCTGCTGGAGATCGAACGGCTGGCGAGGCGCGCGCCCCGGGCGCATCCCGGGCTCAATGTCACCGTGGTCCGCCCCGCGGTCCTGGTAGGCGGTACGGACACCGCCCTGACCAGGTACTTCGAGTCTCCGCGGCTGCTCGTCGTGGCCGGTTCGCGGCCTGCCTGGCAGTTCTGCCACGTCGAGGACCTGTGCAGTGCCCTGGAGTACGCCGTCCTGGAGAAGGTGGACGGGGAACTGGCCGTGGGCTGCGACGGCTGGCTGGAGCAGGAGGAGGTCGAGGAGCTCACCGGGATCCGGCGCATGGAGTTGCCGTCGGCGGTCGCCCTGGGTGCCGCGGCCCGGCTGCACCGCATCGGGCTGACGCCGTCCCCGGCGGGCGACCTGGCGTACACGATGTACCCGTGGGTGGTGAGCGGCAGCCGTCTGCACGAGGCCGGCTGGCGGCCCCGCTGGACCAACGAGGAGGTCCTGGCGGAGCTGCTGGAGGAGGTCTCCGGGCGGCACACGGTGGCCGGGCGCCGGCTGGGCCGCAAAGACGCCACCGCCGCGGGTGCCGCGGGGGCGACGGTGGCCCTGCTGGGCGCGGCGGCCGTGGTGCGCCGGGCCCGCAAGGCGCGACGCCGGGTGTGAACGCACCGGCCGGGTGTGCCGGAGGCGGACCGGACCCGCCCGGCCCGCCACCGCCCGGCCAGCGCCGCCCGGCCCGCCACCGCCCGGCCAGCGCTGGCCGGTCCATGCCGCCCCACCCGCGCCGGGCGGTGGCCGAGCGCCTGCAGCGGAGCCACAGGCCTCAGGGGCCCTCGGTCTCGGTGTCCGTCCGGGGCCAGGTCCGTGCCTGTAGGAGGCTCCAACGCGTACGCGCGCGTGCCGGTGATTCCGTGCTTTCCCGTGGTCCGCGGCGTACGGCACGATGGGGGGCATGGCACCTACCAACGACCACCCCGGTGAACTGGGCGCGCAGGACCCCGTCAAGCTGATCGCGATCCGGGAGACCGCCCTGTCCCTCGACGAGGTCTTCCGGGCGGTCGGGGACGACGCGGCCGGCGGCACGGCACTCTTCGTGGGCACCGTGCGCAACCACGACGGAGGCGCCGACGTCGACCGGCTCGGCTACTCGTGCCATCCGAGCGCCGAGGCCGAGATGCGGCGCATCGCCGACAAGGTCGTCGCCGAGTACCCCGTGCGTGCCCTGGCCGCCGTGCACCGGGTGGGTGATCTGCGGGTCGGGGACCTCGCCGTCGTCGTCGCCGTGTCCTGCCCGCACCGGGGGGAGGCCTTCGAGGCCTGCCGCAAGCTGATCGACGACCTCAAGCACGAGGTGCCCATCTGGAAGCACCAGACGTTCTCCGACGGCACCGAGGAGTGGGTGGGCGCCTGCTGACCCAAGCTGCCGCCCGGCTCTGCCCCCGCCCCGCCCCTGCCGCATCCCCTGCGCCGATAGGCCGCTCTCCGCTCTCCGCTCTTCGCTGTCCGCCCGTCGCGCCTGTACCGCCGCCCGTCGCGCCTGTACCGCCGCCCGTCGCGCCTGTACCGCCGTCCGACGTCCGCTGTCCGCCCGACGGCCGTCCGCCGGGTGGCCCCTCCGGTTGCGTAACCGCACCCCCGGCGTGAGCGTTGTCCGTGCGGATGGTTAATCTGCTGATCAGTCAGTTGGGGTCGGTCTGAGGGGCTTGGGAGGTCGGCATGGCGGCGCTCGCCTGGTTGCTGATTCCGCTCGTGGCCGCGGTGGCAGCCGGTCTTTGGGGCAGCTGGGCCAACCGCACCCGCAAGATCCGCGGCGATGGTCCCGAACTCGACGGGTACGCCCGCTTCCGTGCCGCCATGGAGAAGTCCGCCGGGCCCCAGCCGAGGGAGAAGTCGCCCTCCGGTGCCTGAGGACGAGACCTGGGTGGCGGCCCTGACAGTGCGCTGACAGAGCCGTCCCGTACTGTCGATGCATGCCACGCCGCACCGCGACGATGCTCGCCTCCACCCTGATGCTGATCGCGCTCCTGTGCGCGGGGGTGCTCCTCCCCGTGCCGTACTCGGAGATGTCGCCGGGGCCGACGGTCAACACCCTCGGTGAGCACGACGGCGAGCCGGTGCTGCAGATCTCCGGGCACAGGACGTACCCGACCGACGGCCACCTGAACATGACGACCGTGCGGGTCACCAGCGCCGACTACCGGATGAACCTCGTCGAGGCGGTCTACGGCTGGCTGGCGCACGACAACAAGGTCGTGCCGCACGACACCCTGTACCCGAACGGCCAGACGGAGGAGGAGTCCACCCAGGAGAACGCCGAGGAGTTCAGCCAGTCCCAGGAGAGCGCGAAGGTCGCCGCGCTGGAGGCGCTGGACATCCCCGTGCAGTCCTGGGTGATCGTCTCCACGGTCGTGAAGAACTCGCCCGCCGAGGGCAAGCTGCACGCCGGTGACGTCATCAAGGCGGTCGACGGCACCGCGGTCAAGGAGCCGTCCGACGTCGCCGAACTGGTCACCAAGCACCAGCCCGGCCAGGACGTCGTGTTCACCATCGTGCCGGCCAAGGAGCAGGCGGCCGCCGAGAAGGAGAACCGGGCGGCGAGCGGGACGCGCGACGTCACGATCACCACGGCCACCTCCGACGACCGGGGTGCGAAGCGGGCCATCGTCGGCATCTCCGCCGGCACGGACCACACCTTCCCGTTCAGCATCGACATCAAGCTCGCCGACGTGGGCGGGCCCAGCGCCGGCCTGATGTTCGCGCTCGGCATCTACGACAAGCTGACCCCGGGCAGCCTCACCGGCGGCACGTTCGTCGCCGGCACCGGCACCATCGACGACAGCGGGAAGGTCGGCCCCATCGGCGGTATCGAGATGAAGACGGTGGGCGCGCGCAACAAGGGCGCCCAGTACTTCCTCACGCCCGCCGAGAACTGCTCGGCCGCCGCCGAGGACACCCCGGACGGACTCCGGCTCGTCAAGGTGAGCACCATCGACGACGCCCTCGGCGCCCTGGAGGACATCCGCAGCGGCGACACCGCCGACCTGCCCGAGTGCACCACCAAGGGCTGAACGGGCACGCAGCCCTGCCAGGCCGCCCGTCCGCGCCGCCGCCGGCCGCACCCCGGAAAAGGCCGGGGCGCCCCGTCCCCTGAGGAACCGGGCGCCCGGCGCCGGGCGGGACCCCGCCCCGGATGCTCCTGTGGACGTCAGTCCTCGAACGTCGCCGCCAGCGCCTCGGCCAGCCCCGGAACCAGGTCCGAGCCGGTGAGCACCTCCGTCGGGCTGTCCTTCTCGCGCAGCCGCAGCGCCGACTCGCGGGAGCCGTCACGCAGGACCGCCACCGTCATCCGGACCTCCTGACGCCCGGGGTGGGAGCTCACCCACCGGGCCAGCGCGGCCTCGTCGAGGTCGGTCGGCACCTGGGCCTCGGCGGCGGGCGGGAGCATCAGCCGCTCGATGGTCAGGGCGCAGCCGGTCACCGCGTCCGGCCAGGCGATCGTCGCCAGGAACTCGTCGAGCGGACGGTCGGCCGCGATCTCCTCCTGCTCGATCGGGGTGAGACCGGTGGTCTCGGACTCGTCCTCCAGGCCGAGCTGGGCGGCGAGCGAGGGTTCCTCGGCCCGCAGCCGTGCGGTGTCTACGAGGGCGAAAAGGCGAGCGGGCTGGTCCCAGCCGAGGCCGGAGGCGTACTCGTCGATCTCGAGTACGGCCCGGGTCAGCGGGCTCGCCGCCATGGGAGTTTTGGACATGGTCACAATCCTGCCTCGTTCACACCCGGAATCGGGAACTGAGTAAACACTGAGTAAGTTGCATAGGTGTGGGCCCACGATCACGGGGGCCACGAGGGGCCGGCGAACACGCGGGCCTGAGGATCGACCACGAACTTCGAGGTGCGCACCTTGGCTTTCCAGATGCCGGACCGCGGCGGAGGCCCTACGGGGCCGCGGATCAGAGTGGGCCGCCCGTCCCGGCGCGTCCGGACCCTGCTGCTGACACTGGGTGTCCTGGCCGTGCTCGGCATGGCGTTCACCATGTTCGCCGGGTTCTGGACCGACTGGCTGTGGTACCGGTCGGTGCACTACTCGTCCGTCTTCACCACGACCCTGTGGACCAAGATCGGGCTGTTCTTCGTCTTCGGCCTGCTCATGGCCCTCGCGGTCGGCCTCAACATCTGGCTGGCGCACCGGCTGCGGCCTCCGTTGAGCGCGATGTCGATGGAGCAGCAGAGCCTCGACCGCTACCGGATGGCCGTCGCCCCGTACAAGAAGTGGCTGTTGCTGTCGATCACGGCCCTGGTGGGGCTGATCGCCGGCGCCTCGGCGTCCGGCCAGTGGCGCACCTGGCTGCTGTGGGTCAACGGCGTGCCCTTCCACAAGAAGGACCCCCAGTTCCACCTGGACGTCTCCTTCTACGCCTTCGACCTGCCCTGGTACCGCTTCCTGCTCGGCTTCGGGTTCGCGGCCACGATCCTCTCCCTGATCGCCGCCGCGCTCACCCACTACCTGTACGGGGGGCTGCGCATCACCAGCCCCGGCGCCCGTGCCACCTCGGCGGCCACCGGACACCTGTCGGTGCTGCTCGGTGTCTTCGTCGCGCTGAAGGCCGTCGCCTACTGGCTCGACCGGTACGGGCTGGCCGTGAAGTCCAGTGACTTCAAGGCCACCGACAACTGGACCGGCCTGCGGTACGTCGACGCCAACGCCTACCTGCCGGCCAAGACGATCCTGTTCTGCATCGCCGTCATCTGTGCCCTGCTGTTCTTCGCCACCCTGTGGCGGCGCACCTGGCAGCTGCCCGTCATCGGCTTCGGCCTGATGGTGCTCTCCGCGATCCTCATCGGCGGCCTGTACCCGGCGATCGTGCAGAAGTTCCAGGTCCAGCCGAACGAGCAGGCCAAGGAAGCGCCGTACGTCCAGAAGAACCTCAAGGCCACGCGTGAGGCCTACGGCATCGACGACACCCAGGTCGCCGACTACAAGGGCACCAACACCAGCGAGGACATCAGCGGGCTGCGCGACGACGTCAACGACACGGCCAGCATCCGCATCCTCGACCCGAACATCGTCTCGCCGACCTTCCAGCAGCTCCAGCAGATCAGGAAGTACTACGCCTTCCCGACCAACCTGGACGTGGACCGCTACAACCAGAACGGCAGCGACCAGGACACGGTCATCGGTCTGCGCGAGCTGAACCTGGCCGGCGTCGACAAGCAGAACTGGATCAACAACCACTTCCGCTACACGCACGGCTACGGCGTGGTCGCCGCCAAGGGAACCGCCGCCGACTCCGACGGCCGCCCGGTGTTCACCGAGTCCGACCTGCCGTCCAAGGGCGAGCTCGGCACGTACGAGCAGCGCGTCTACTACGGCGAGAAGACGACCACGTACTCGATCGTCGGCGGCCCCCAGAAGGAGGTCGACTACTCCGACGACAGCGGCGAGAAGTCGTTCAGCTACACCGGCGACAGCGGCGTCAGCCTCGCCAACCCGCTGAACCGGGCGGCGTACGCGGCGGCGTTCGGCGAGCCGCAGATCCTGTACTCCGGTGCCATCGGCGAGGGGTCTCGGATCCTGTACAACCGCACGCCGAAGGAGCGCGTCGAGGCGGTCGCCCCCTGGCTGACCATCGACGGCGACGCCTACCCGGCAGTCGTGGACGGCCGCATCCAGTGGATCGTCGACGCCTACACCACGACCAACGGCTACCCGTACGCGTCCCGTACCACCCTCGGTGACACGACCGCCGACTCGCTGACCGCGACCAACGACAGCCGCGCGGTGGTCGCCCAGCAGAACCAGGTCAACTACATCCGCAACTCGGTGAAGGCGACCGTCGACGCGTACACCGGCGACGTCGTGCTCTACCAGTGGGACACCGAGGACCCGGTCCTGAAGACGTGGATGAAGGCCTTCCCCGACACGGTGAAGGAGCGGGCCGACATCTCGCCGTCCCTGATGGCTCATCTGCGCTACCCGCAGGACCTGTTCAAGGTGCAGCGCGAACTGCTCACCCGGTACCACGTGAAGGACGCCACGACCTTCCTCAGCGGCAGCGAGGTGTGGCAGGTCCCGGACGACCCGACCAACAAGTCGGGCGACGCGGTGCCGCCGTACTACCTGAGCATGAAGCTGCCCGACCAGCAGGCGCAGGCGTTCTCGCTGACGACGACGTTCACGCCCAACGGGCGCGACAACCTGAGCGCGTTCATGGCGGTCGACTCCGAGGCGGGCACCTCCGGCTACGGCAAGATCAGAATTCTGAAGCTGCCGACGAGCACCACCGTCAACGGGCCGAAACAGGTACAGAGCCAGTTCAACTCCGAACAGGACATCGCCGAGACCATCCGGCTGCTCAGCGGCGGTGACTCCGAGGTCGAGTACGGCAACCTGCTGACGGTGCCGCTCGAAGGCGGACTGCTCTACGTGGAACCGGTCTACGTCCGCGGTGGCGGCCTGAAGTACCCGCTGCTGCGCAAGGTGTTGGTCACCTATGGAGGCAACACCGCCTTCGAGGACACCTTGGAGGAGGCGCTCAACAAGGTCTTCGGCACCGAGGGCACGCCCCAGAAGCCGCCGAGCGACGAGGGCGGGGGCACGACACCCCCGCCGACGGGCGACGCCACGGTCCAACAGGCCCTGCAGGACGCACAGAAGGCGTTCACCGCCGGCCAGGAGGCCCTCAAGAAGGGCGACTGGGAGGCGTACGGCAAGGCGCAGAAGGACCTGGAGGCCGCGCTCAAGCGGGCCGAGGACGCGCAGGCCGAGGCGGAGAGGAACAACAGCGCGTCCGGTGGCGCGGCGTCGGGCGCGAGCCCGAGTCCGAAGCCGGGCGGCAGCGCCGGCCCGAGTCCGAGCAAGAGCCCGAGTCCCGCGCCGAGCAGCAGCGGCGGAAGCGGCTGATGACATGATCCGCTCCGCGTCGTGGTACGGTTGTGCGACACGACGCGGGGTGGAGCAGCTCGGTAGCTCGCTGGGCTCATAACCCAGAGGTCGCAGGTTCAAATCCTGTCCCCGCTACTGAAAACGAAGGCCCGGATCCTTACAGGGATCCGGGCCTTCGTGGTGTGCGAACGCATGTACAGACGGGGCGATCGCCGCGCCGACGTGGGGAGTTGGGGGATCTGTGTTTGACTTGTCTCTCTGTGGGCATGTCGACAAAACGCTGAAGTGACCTCACGGGCTGCGGTATACCGGGTGTACCCAGGTTGCAGGTGGTGCGACGATGGACGTTATGGGGGACAAGGCAACTCTGTTCGAGACAGGGCGATTTGTGCAGGCTTCCGGTGAGGAAGCGGCCCCGGAGGAGACCACGGACGAGACCACGGACGAGACGGGGGAGGCCGCCGAGGAGGTACGCCTGAGGTGCGCGGCCGCGGCCGGCGACGCCGAGGCGGCCAGCGTCCTCGGGGCGATGCTGCTGCGCCGGGGCGATCTCGACGGGGCCGAGCCCCAGCTGCGTGCCGCCACCGCGGCCGGTGACCGGGCCGCCGCCAACAACCTGGGCGTCCTCCTCCACCAGCGCGGATACGCCGATGAGGCGGCCGGATGGTGGCGGGTGGCCGCCGTCGCCGGCTCCACGGCGGCCGCGCACGCGCTCGGCCGGCACCACCGCGAGCGCGGCGACGAGCCGGCCGCCGAGTACTGGCTGCGGCAGTCCGCCGAGCAGGGTCATGTGCTGGGCTCCTACGCGCTCGCCGACCTGCTGGAGCACCGGGGGGACAGCGGGGCCGAGCGGTGGATGCGCATCGCCGCCGAGCGGGGCCACCGTGAGGCGGCCTACCGGCTCGCCCGCGCCCTGGACCGCCGCGCCCACGGTGAACCGGCCGGACCCGAGGCCGGCTCCGGGCGGGCCGGGAACGACCGCCCCGGCCGGCGGCCCGCGGCCCGGGACGGTGTGGCTCGGCGGCGCGCACGTGCCGGAGCAGGGGAGACCGGCGGTGACAACGGTGTCTCCCCGGCCGCCGAGGCCGAGCAGTGGTACCGGCAGGCCGCCGCGCGCGGCCACCGCCGGGCGGCTCTGTATCTCGGGGCGATCCTGGAGAAGCGTGGCGAGCTGAAGGAGGCCGGGCGCTGGTACCTGACCTCGGCCGAGGACGGGGAGGCCCGGGCCGCCTGCGCGCTGGGCTTCCTGCTGCGGGACGCCGGTGACACCGAGAACGCGGCCATCTGGTGGCTGCGCGCCGCCCAGGAGGGCGACGGCAACGCGGCCAACGCCCTGGGCGCGCTGCACGCCGAGCGCGGCCAGACCCAGACCGCGGAGCGCTGGTACCGGGCGGCCATGGACGCCGGTGACGTCAACGGCGCCTACAACCTCGGGCTGCTGTGCGCCGAGCAGGGCCGTACCGCCCAGGCCGAGCAGTGGTACCGCCACGCCGCCTACGCGGGCCACCGCGAGGCGGCCAACGCGCTGGCGATCCTGCTGCTGCGGGGCGGGGACGCCACCGGCGCCGAGCCGTGGTTCTCCAAGGCGGCGGAGGCCGGCAGCGTCGACGCCGCGTTCAACCTGGGCATCCTCTACGCCGGGCGCGGCAAGGACGCGGACGCCCTGCGCTGGTACGAGCGGGCGGCGGCGGCCGGGCACACCGAGGCCGCGCTGCAGGTCGGCATCGCCCGGCTGCGCGACGGGGACGAGCAGGACGCCGAGCGGCACCTGCGGTGCGCGGCCGGGGGCGGCAGCACGGAGGCCGCCTACCGGCTGGCCGCGGTGCTGGACGCCCGGCGGCCCCCGGCGCCCGCGCACGAGCTCGGGGAGTCGGTGCACGAGAAGACCGAGTGCGAGGAGTGGTACGAGAGGGCCGCCTCCCAGGGGCACCGGCGCGCCCAGGTCCGGGTGGGAATGCTGGCGGCCGCCCGCGGCGACGTCGTGGAGGCCGCGCGCTGGTACCGCGAAGCCGCCGAGGCCGGCTCGCGCAACGGCGCGTTCAACCTGGGGCTGCTGCTGGCCAGGGAGGGCAGTGAGCCCGAAGCGGTCGTGTGGTGGACCCGGGCGGCCGACGACGGTCATGGACGGGCGGCTCTCCGGCTGGCCCTGGTCTACGCGCGTCGCGGGGAGCTGGACGAAGGGCAGTACTGGGCGGACCGTGCGGTGAGCCTCGGCCCCGGGGAGGTCGCGGAGCGGGCGGCCCGGCTGCGGGACGCGCTGCGGGAGGAGCTGCCGGCGTGATTACTCCCCAGGGGGTGCCCCCCCGTCACGGGAGACGCATTTGCTTTCCTCTGCATCCTTGACGTAATGTTCCATTCATCGACGCGGGGTGGAGCAGCTCGGTAGCTCGCTGGGCTCATAACCCAGAGGTCGCAGGTTCAAATCCTGTCCCCGCTACTGAAAAAGACTGAGGGCCGGAACCCGAGAGGGTTCCGGCCCTCAGTGCGTTCCTGGGGCGATCGGTTCGGCGCCGCGGTGCCGGGTCGGCGCGCGTCAGGCTGTCGCCCGTCAGACCGTCGCGCAGTCGGGGCAGACGCCCCGGTACGTCACTTCCACGTCCGACACCGTGAAGCCGAAGCGCTCGGAGTCGGGCAGTTCGGCGAGCGGGTCGCCGGTGGGATGGACGTCGCGGATCGCGCCGCATCGGGCGCACACCAGGTGGTGGTGCGGTCGGTGGGCGTTGGGGTCGTACCGCTTGGCGCGCTTGTCGGTGGTGACCTCGAGGACTTCGCCCAAGGAGACCAGCTCGCCGAGCGTGTTGTACACGGTGGCGCGGGAGATCTCGGGCAGCTTGGTGACCGCCCTGGCGTGCACCTCGTCGGCCGTCAGATGGACGTGGTCACCGGTAAGGACCTCGGCCACGACACGCCGCTGCGCGGTCATCCGCCATCCGCGTCCGCGCAGCCGTTCCAGAAGGTCACTCATGCGACCAGCCTAACAGCAGCGCGGGCCAGGTCACGAATAGGTGTGACTTTGGATCAGGGCCTGTTTTAGACAGCGTCCATTTCGGGGTCGGCTGCTCAGGCGGGCACGCTCTGCCGGGCCGGTGCCCAGCAGCGGATGATGTCGCGGACCGAGACGACGCCGGTGATCTCGCCGTGGTCCAGGACGACGAGGTGGCGGAAGCCGCCGTGCGTCATGGCGCGGGCCGCCTCCTCCAGCGTCCAGGCCGGTGCGGCGAACACGACGTCGGTGGTGGTGTGGGCGTGGGCGCGTTCCGTGTCCGGGTCCTGGCCCCGGCCGACGGAGTTGAGGACGTCGCGCTCGGTGAGGATGCCGATCCCGCCGGCGTCGGGGTCGTGGACCACCGCCGCGCCGATTCCGCGGGCGGCCATCAGGGTTGCGGCCTGGCGGAGCGTGTGGTCGGGGCCGATGGTGAGGACGACTGTGGTCATGGCGTCACGGACGAGCATGGATGGAGCCACCTCCTGGAGTGCCCCCACACCGTTTGTTCGGCGTTTCACAAGTTCACAAGTGGGGGGACTCTCAGGGTGGCAGGCAAAGCGGGGGTCAACAAGAGGGCGCGGGTGTGCAATCGAGGGCGCATGCGCTCATCTGTCGCGCCCTCGCTTCTCGGCCGCCGGCGGTCACCGGGGGCCGAGGTGGCCCAGCAGGTCGTCGTGGAGCAGGCCGTTGGAGGCGGCCGCGTTGCCGCTGTGCGGCCCCGGGCGCCCGTCGAGCCCCGTGAACGTGCCCCCGGCCTCGGTGACGATGACGGCCGTGGCCGCCATGTCCCACAGCGACAGCTCCGGCTCGGCGCACAGGTCCACCGCGCCTTCCGCGACCATCATGTACGGCCAGAAGTCGCCGTACGCGCGCGTGCGCCACACCGCGCGGCCGAGGTCCAGGAAGCCGTCCAGCCGGCCCAGGTCCTCCCAGCCGGAGAGGGAGGAGTAGGCGAACGAGGCGTCCGCGAGCCGCGAGACCTGTGACACCCGCAGCCGGCTCGCCGACGTCAGGTTGCGGCCGCAGAAGGCACCGTGTCCCTTCGCCGCCCACCAGCGGCGGCCGAGCGCCGGGGCGGAGACCACGCCGACGACGGGCTGGTAGCCCTCCCCGTTCTCAGGGCCGCCGGAGGGGGTGGTGTCCCCGCCGTCGGCCTCCATCAGGGCGATCAGAGTGGCCCAGACGGGGACGCCCCGGACGTAGTTCTTGGTGCCGTCGATCGGGTCGATCACCCAGCGGCG
Organism: Streptomyces sp. bgisy159; assembly: GCF_057707805.1. Lineage (NCBI taxonomy): Bacteria > Bacillati > Actinomycetota > Actinomycetes > Kitasatosporales > Streptomycetaceae > Streptomyces > Streptomyces sp. bgisy159. Next base: position 51,683 of record NZ_JBYIQX010000014.1, read on the forward strand.
CGGCCCAGAGCCCTCGACGCCGTACTCCTCGCCGAGGATCGCGTCCCTGGGGCGGGCCCGCTGGAGATGGCCGCGGACCAGCTCCTCCGCCGCCTTGTCGGCCTCGCTCACCGGGGTCATGTCCGGCTTGGTCTCGACCTTGAGGTCGAGGGCCTTGAAGCGTTCCATGGTCGTGGCGTCGGCGGCGTCCGCGAGGACGTGGGCGAGGCGCAGGTCATCGAGGTAGTCCGGCATGGGGGAACCGTATCGGCCGACGGGGACACGGGGCCACACGGGGCCACGGCGCGCCGGTGACCGGAAGCCGGGGGACCGGGGACCGGAAGGCTTGACACGGCGACGGGGCGCGTCAAAATCTGGGCACAGCCGCTGCCCCAGGGAGGCAATGATGCCTGCAGCCCGGGAGTCACTACTGGACGCCGCCTTCTCGGCGCTCGCGCACCGGCCGTGGGCCACGGTGCGGATGGTCGAGGTGGCCGCCGCGGCCGGGGTGTCCCGACAGACGCTCTACAACGAGTTCGGCAGCAAGGAAGGCCTCGCCCGGGCGCTGGTGCGGAGGGAGGCCGACGGCTACCTCGCCGGGGTCGACCGGGCCCTCGCCGGGCACGGCGACATCAGGGAGCGGCTCGCCGCCACCGCCGAGTGGACCGCCTCCGCGGCCAGGGACAACGTCCTGGTCCGCGCTCTGCTCACCGGCTGCTGGGGCGAACGCCTGCCCGCGCCGACACTCCGGGCGGTGCCGTCCTCCTCCGCCGTACCGGCGCAACGGCGGGCCGACGGCGCACTGCCCTCGCCCGGCGACCTCGTCACCCTGGTGCGCGACCGCGCGGTCATGACGCTGACCGCACCCGGTGCGCTCCCGTACGACGCCCCCGACCTGGCCCGCTCCTGCGAGGTCGCGGTCCGGCTCGCGCTGTCCTGCGTGGCCGCGCCGCCCGGCGAGGGCGAGGTCGCCGACCTGGTGCGGTGCGCCCTGTCCCGGCCCGCGCCGAAGGAGGCGTAGCGGCGCCCTTCAGTGCGTGGAGCCCGACAACTGCAGGCCGATCACGCCCACGATCACCAGGCTGATGGACACGATCTTCAGGGTGGACACCAGGTCACCGAGGAAGATCATCCCGTAGATCGCCGTACCCGCCGCTCCGATGCCGGTCCACACCGCGTACGCGGGCCCCACGTCGAGCTTGCGCAGCGAGAGCGTGAGCAGGCCGAAGCTGCCCAGGGCGAACGCGGCGAAGGCGATGGTGGGCCACAGGCGGGTGAACCCGTGGGAGAGCTTCAGGCAGACGGCGAAGCCTGTTTCGAGCAACCCGGCCACGACGACCAGCAGCCACGCCATGCGCTGTCCCTCCCGTTGGTCAGGCTCGGTGCGATTATGCACTTACCGGGCCCGTGTACACCCAAACAACGCTGAGGTCAGTCGCCCTCGGTGGGCTCCCGCGTCGCCAGCAGCCGGCGCAGCGAGTACAGCCGGTCCGCATCCGCGTGCCCCTCTGCCACCCACGCGTCCAGGGCGCAGTCCGGCTCGTCGTGACTGCACGCGCGCGGGCAGCCCTCCGTGCCCGCCTCCAGGTCGGGGAAGGCGTGGATCACCCGGGAGGGGTCGACATGGGCCAGGCCGAACGAGCGCACGCCCGGTGTGTCGATCACCCACCCGTCGGCGCCCAGCAGGGGCAGCGCCAGAGCGGAGGTCGTGGTGTGCCGGCCCCGCCCCGTCACCGCGTTGACGTGGCCCGTCAGCCGACGGCGCTCCTCGGGCACCAGCGCGTTCACCAGGGTCGTCTTGCCCACGCCCGAGTGGCCGACGAACGCCGTCACCCGGTCGGCGAGGTGCTCGCGCACCCGGCCCGCCGCGTCGCCGTTCTCCAGTTCCTCGCGGCTGGTGACGACGTACGGGATGTCCAGGTCGCCGTAGAGCTCCAGCAGCTTGTCCGGCGGGGCCAGGTCCGACTTGGTCAGCACCAGCAGCGGCTCCAGGCCGCCGTCGAACGCCGCGACCAGGCAGCGGTCGATCAGCCGCGGGCGCGGCTCGGGGTCGGCCAGGGCGGTGACGATGGCCAGCTGGTCGGCGTTGGCGACCACGACCCGCTCGAAGGGGTCGTCGTCGTCCGCCGTGCGGCGCAGCACGGAGGACCGCTCCTCGATGCGGACGATGCGGGCCAGGGTGTCCTTCTTGCCCGACAGATCGCCGACCAGAGCCACCCGGTCGCCGACCACCGCCGCCTTGCGGCCCAGTTCACGGGCCTTCATGGCGATGATGGCGCGGTCCTCGACCAGGCAGGTGAGCCGGCCCCGGTCCACGGTGAGGACCATGCCCTCGGCCGCGTCCTCGTGCTTGGGGCGGATGTTCGTCCGGGGCCGGGTGTTGCGGCGGCCGGGGCGGGTGCGGATGTCGTCCTCGTCGGTGTGCTTGCCGTAGCGGCGCATGGCGGACCCCTAGACCCCGAGCATCCCGGTCCACAGCTCCGGGAAGTCCGGCAGGGTCTTCGCCGTCGTCGCCACGTTCTCGATCACCACGCCCTCGACGGCGAGGCCGATCACCGCGCCGGCCGTGGCCATGCGGTGGTCGTCGTAGGTGCGGAAGGTTCCACCGTGCAGGGGCCGCGGGCGGATGTGCAGGCCGTCGGCCGTCTCCGTGACGTCGCCGCCCAGCTCGTTGATCTCCTTGGTGAGCGCGGCCAGGCGGTCCGTCTCGTGCAGCCGCAGGTGCGCGACACCGCGCAGCGTCGACGGGGAGTCCGCCAGGGCGGCGACCGCCGCGACACCGGGGGTCAGTTCACCCACGTCGCCCAGGTCCACGTCGATCCCGTGGATCGCACCCGAACCGGTGAACTCCAGACCCGACTCCGTCAGTTCGCAGGAACCGCCCATCTCGGTGAAGATCTCCCGCAGCCGGTCACCCGGCTGGGTGGTACGGGCCGGCCAGTCCGGGACCGTCACCCGGCCGCCGGTCACCAGCGCGGCCGCCAGGAACGGCTGGGCGTTCGACAGGTCCGGCTCGACGACCAGGTCCCGGCCCAGCAGCGCGCCCGGCGTGACCCGCCAGACGTTCGGCTCGCCCCCGGACTCGGGCGTGTCGACCTGGGCGCCGACCGCGCGCAGCATGTCCACGGTCATCCGGATGTGCGGCATCGACGGCAGGGTGGGGCCGGTGTGGCGGACCTCCACGCCCTGGTTGAAGCGCGGGCCGGACAGCAGCAGCGCGCTCACGAACTGCGACGACGAGGAGGCGTCGATCTCCACCGGGCCGCCCTCCAGCGCGCCCCCGCCGTGCACGGTGAGGGGCAGCGCGCCCCGGCCGTCGTCGTCGATGCGGGCGCCGAGGACGCGCAGCGCGTCGATCACGCCGTGCAGGGGACGCTCGTACGACCGCGGGTCGCCGTCGAACTGGACGGGGCCGTCGGCGAGGGTGGCCACCGGCGGCAGGAAGCGCATCACCGTGCCGGCGTTGCCGACGTCGATCCGGGCCGGGCCGCGCAGGACGGTCGGCAGCACCCGCCAGGCCTCGCCGGTGCCGTCGGGGCCCACGCCCTCCTCGATCTCGATGCCCATGGCGCGCAGGGCGTCGGCCATCAGCAGGGTGTCGCGGGAGCGCAGGGGGCGGCGCAGCCAGCCGGGCTCGCTCGCCAGGGCGGCGAGCACCAGCGCGCGGTTGGTGACGGACTTGGACCCCGGCACGTGGACCGTCGCGTCGACGGCTCCGCGAGCGTGGGGGGCCGGCCAGAGGGCGGTCTCGGCGGGGGTTCGGGCCATGGGGCCCACTCTATAAGGAGGGGTCGTGGTCCGCTGCGGCGCCGTGGTGGCCGCTCGCGCGGTCACCGCGCCCCTCGTGCGCCCGCCGTCCGGGGGATGCGCGGGACGCACTCGGGGCGTGTTCGGGGCGTGTTCGGGGCGCGCTCGGGGCGCGCTTCGGGTGTGCGTTCGGGGAGGCTCACACCCCCAGCAGCCAGCGGCCCCCGCCGATCAGCGAGCACAGCGACACCGCGTGGAAGAGGAACAGCCACAGGGCCGCCGGGACGTTCGTCAGCCTCGACAACTGGTCCGCGTCCGAGTCCCCCGCGCCGCCCCGGGACCGCTTCGCCTGGAGTTCGAAGGGCGGGCGCACCCCGCCCAGGAGGAGGAACCAGACGACCGCGTAGGCGAACGCGGCCTGGACCTGCGGGCCGGTCAGCCAGGAGATCAGGACGAAGGTGCCGCCGGTGAGGATCAGCGTCATGGCGCCGTAGGCGTTGCGGATCATCACCAGCATGGCGAGCAGGAGTGCCGTCGCCGCCCAGAGCAGGACGGTGATGCGGCCCGCGCCGAGGAGGGCCGCACCGCCGAGGCCCAGCAGCGACGGGGCGGTGTAGCCGGCCGCGGCGGTGAGGATCATGCCGAGGCCGTACGGCTTGCCGCGGCTCAGGGTGAGGCCGCTGGTGTCGGAGTGCAGTCGTATGCCCGTCAGCTGCCGGCCGGTGAGCAGGGCGACCAGGCCGTGCCCGCCCTCGTGGGCGATCGTGATCGCGTTGCGGGACAGCCGCCAGAGGGCGGGCGGGGCGACCACCGCGAACGCGGCGGCGAGTGTGGCGTACACCACCCACGCGTCGGGGTCGGACTGGATGCCGGTGAGCCGGCCCCAGAGATCGGGCAGCGCGGTGGCGGCGGTGCTGCTGTCCATTCTCGGCGTTGCTCCCTTTGCTGGCTCTCGGGTGGCTTTCGGGTGGCCTCTGGGTGGTCTCGGCGGAGGTCGGCGCGTGGCACCGTCGCCGAGGGCGGTGGTCGTGTGACGGGTGGGCCTGGCAGTGTGGCACGTATGTGCGGACGGTATGCAGCGAGTCGCAGGCCCGAGGATCTCGCGGGGATCTTCGAGGTCGAGAAGTGGGAGCCCGAGGAGGCTCTGGCGCCGGACTACAACGTGGCGCCCACCAAGGAGGTCTACGCGGTTCTCGACCGCCCGGTGAAGGACGCCGGGGACCCGCGTCCGGTTCGGCAGCTGCGCCGGCTGACGTGGGGGCTCGTGCCGTCCTGGGCCAAGTCCCCGGAGGGCGGCGCGCGGATGATCAACGCGCGTGCCGAGACCGTGCACGAGAAGCCCGCCTTCCGCCGGGCCTTCGCCGCCCGCCGCTGCATCCTGCCCGCCGACGGCTACTACGAGTGGGTCACCGGCAGGCAGGAGCGCGATCTGGAGGTCGAGGGGAGGAAGAAGCGGCCCCGCAAGCAGCCGTACTTCGTCCTGCCGGCGGACGGGTCGGTGTTCGCCATGGCCGGGCTGTACGAGTTCTGGCGGGACCGCACGCTGCCCGACGACCATCCGCGGGCCTGGTGGGTGACCTGCTCGGTGATCACCACCGAGGCGGAGTCGGCCCCGCTGGCCGTCGCCCCGGCCGAGGGACCGCACGCGCTGGCCGAGATCCATCCCCGGATGCCGCTGATGCTCACGCCCGACCGCTGGGACGCCTGGCTGGACCCCGCCCGCACCGATGTCGCGGAGCTGCGGTCCCTGCTCGCGCCCCCGCCCGCCGGGCTGATGCGCGCCTATCCCGTTCCCACGGCCGTCAGCAACGTCCGCAACAACGGGCCGGAGCTGTTGAAGGAGCTGGAGGGGCCGGAGGAGGGCACACTCTTCTGATGTGACCCCCGACATGCCCGACACCACCGGCACCCCCGACACCACCGGCACCTCGGACCGCACCGGCACCTCGGACCGCACCGGCACCTCGGACCGCACCGGCACCCCGGACCGCACCGGCACCCCGGACTCCGTCGGTGCCCTCGGCAGGATCGAGAACCCCACGGTCGAGACCGTCGGGACGGACGCCGGGACCGCCCGCGTCACCTGGTGGCCGGCGCGGCGCCCGGCTCGGTTCGTCCTCGCCGTCGGTCACGGCGCCGGCGGCGGCGTCGAGGCCCGCGATCTCCAGGCCCTCGCCGCCGAACTGCCCGCGCACGGAGTGACCGTGGCCCTCGTCGAGCAGCCCTGGCGGGTCGCCGGGAAGAAGGTCGCGCCCGCGCCGAGGACCCTCGACGCCGGCTGGCGCGGTGTCTGGCCGGCGCTCGCCGCGCCCGGCCTCCCGGTGATCTCCGGCGGCAGGTCCGCCGGCGCGCGGGTCGCCTGCCGCACGGCCGCCGAGCTCGGGGCGCACGCCGTGCTCGCGCTCAGCTTCCCGCTGCACCCGCCGGGCAGGCCGGAGAAGTCCCGCGCCGGGGAACTGCTCGGCGCCGGCGTGCCCACCCTCGTCGTCCAGGGCGGCAACGACCCGTTCGGCAGACCCGGGGAGTTCCCCGAGGGGGCGTACGAGTTGGCCGAGGTGCCCGGCGGCGACCACGGGTTCGCGGTGCCCAAGCGGGCGGAGATCACCCAGGAGGACGCGCTGGGGATCATCACCGCGAAGGTCGCCGAGTGGACCCGGTCACTGGCGTGACCCGCGGGGAATGCCGGGCGGCGGGCCGCTGTTGTGCCCGACGTACGTGCTGGACGACCAGCACTGATCGTCGTGGGAGAGGAAGTCCGCCGCATGGGTTCGACCATCTGCCCGCCCGCAGGCAACCGCGCCGACCTGGAGTGGACGGTGCTGCACGCGGCCAGGACCGCTCCCGGTGGAGCGGCGGCGGGCGGCGATCGGCACCCCGTCCCGGCCGAAGGTCGTCTATCCTCCGATTCTGGCGGGACCGGTTTCGGCCCTGCCCAGAATCTTGAGGAGGTGGGTCCGGTTCCCGGTACCGACGCAGGGACCGACAACGGCCAGGCGGAGCTGCCCGAGGGCCAGGGCATGAACGCGGACACGTTCGCCGCGGACACGTCCGGTGAGACCGGCGCGGAGCGCACCGCGCGCTTCGAGCGGGACGCGCTGGAGTTCCTCGACCAGATGTACTCGGCCGCGCTGCGCATGACGCGCAATCCGGCCGACGCCGAGGACCTGGTGCAGGAGACGTACGCCAAGGCGTACGCGTCCTTCCACCAGTTCCGCGAGGGCACCAACCTCAAGGCGTGGCTGTACCGGATCCTCACCAACACGTTCATCAACTCGTACCGCAAGAAGCAGCGTGAACCGCAGCGGAGCGCGGCCGAGGAGATCGAGGACTGGCAGCTCGCCCGCGCCGAGTCGCACATGTCGACGGGTCTGCGCTCCGCGGAGTCGCAGGCGCTCGACCACCTGCCCGATTCGGACGTGAAGGAGGCCCTCCAGGCGATTCCCGAGGAGTTCCGGATCGCCGTGTATCTCGCGGACGTAGAGGGCTTTGCGTACAAGGAGATCGCGGACATCATGGGGACACCCATCGGAACGGTGATGTCCCGGCTGCACCGGGGCCGCCGTCAACTGCGCGGAATGCTGGAGGACTACGCCCGCGAGCGCGGCCTGGTCCCGGCGGGCGCCGGAGAGTCGAACGAAGCGAAAGGCTCGGGCTCATGAGCTGCGGAGAGCCGCACGAGACGGACTGCAGTGAGGTACTCGATCATCTGTACGAGTTCCTCGACAGTGAGATGCCGGACGTCGATCGCGACAAGTTCAAGCAGCACTTCAAGGAGTGCTCTCCGTGCCTGGAGAAGTACGGGCTCGAAGAGGCCGTGAAGAAGCTGGTCAAGCGGTGCTGCGGACATGACGAGGTGCCGACCGACCTGCGCTCCAAGGTCCTCGGGCGGCTCGACCTGATCCGCTCCGGCCAGGCGGGCCCCGGCTCCGACGCCACCGACGTCACGTCCGCGCCGGCCGCACCGGTATCGCCCCAGGAATCCTGAGCCGCCCGCGCCGCCTGAGTCGCCCGAGCGCCGCCCAAGCGGTCCGCCGTCACCCGAACGTGCTAATCGGCGGGTGATACGTCCATGGATCGCCGCCCGCGCCCCTAGGCTCCCAGCCCGGACACCTACGGGCTGGGGAGGGCCGCATGGAGGCGATTCCGGGGCGGGCACTCGCCTTCATCGTTTGTACCGCCCTCGCCGCCCTGGCCTGCCTGACCCCGCTGCCCCAGGTGCACGCGCCCTGGTGGCCGGTGGGCCTGCTCGCCGCGCTGTACGCCGCGGGTGAGCCGATCGCCCGGCGCCGGTTCGGGAGCACCTGCCACCCCCTGCTGCTCGCCGGGGCGTTCCTGCTGCCGCCGCCCGCCGCCGCGCTCGTCCCGCTGCCCGGTGCGCTGCTGTGCCGGGTGGACCAGCGGCCGGCCGGGCCGCGCCGGGTCTGGCGGGCCGCCCAGTCCGCGCTCGCGGTGTGGGCCGCGGCCGCCGCCCACTGGTCGCTCGGCGGCCGGGACGCCGTCGTCACGCCCGACTTCCCGTACGCCCTGGTGCCCGCCGCGGTCGCCGTGCTCGCGTACTGCGCGGTGCTCACCGCGCTGGACGGCGGGATCCTCGTCCTCGCCGAGCGGGTGCCGCCGCGCCGGGCCTGGCGGGGGCTGTTCTCCCGCTGTCTCGCGCCGCTCGCCGTGCACGGGCTGGCCGGGCTGATGATGGCCGTGCTCTGGCGCAGCCCCTACGGGCCGGTCGCCGCGCTGCTGGTGCTCTTCCCGATGGGCGTGGCCTGGTGGGTGTTCGCGCAGTACCACCGGGAGCGGGCAGCGCACCGGGCCACCATCCGGGCGCTGGTGCAGGCCGTGGACATCAAGGACGGCTACACCCGCGGCCACAGCGAGCGGGTCGGACAGGCGTCCATGATGATCGCCCGCGAGCTGGGCATGGACGCCCGGCGGACCGAGGTGCTCCGCTTCGCCGGGATCCTGCACGACGTCGGCAAACTCGGTGTCCCCACCCGGCTGTTGCGCAAGGACGGCCCGCTGACGCCCGAGGAGCGGCGGGTCATCGAACTGCACCCCGAGTACGGCCACGAGATCACCCGGGGGATCCACTTCCTCGGCGAGGCCCGCGCCGCGATCCTCCACCACCACGAACGGCTCGACGGCCGCGGCTACCCCTACGGGCTGGTGGGCCGTCAGATCCCGGAGTGCGCCCGCGTGGTCGCCGTCGCCGACGCCTTCGACGCGATGACCTCCACCCGCTCCTACAGCCGGGCCCGGCCGGTCGCCGCCGCCCTCGCCGAGCTGCGGCGGTGCGCCGGCGCCCAGTTCGACCCCCGCATGGTCACCGCACTCGGCCGGGCGCTGGACCGCCACGGCTGGCACCCGCTGGTGACCGCCGACGAGGCGTCCGCCGCGGCACCGGCGGCCGGTAGGCCCGCCGGTGCCGGTGAGGCGGCGCCCGGGAAGCCCGCCGTGCCACCGCCGTCCGGGAGGTCCGGCGAGGCGCCGCGTGCCGGTGAGCCGGGCCCGATGCCGTCGGCGGGCGAGCCCACCCCGGCGCCGCCGGCCGGTGAGCCCGTTCCGCCCGGCACTCCGCAGGACCCCGCGCCCGACGACACCGCACCCCGGACCGTCCCGGCCCGGGCCGGGCGGGGTGACCGGTCCGGGACCGCGCGGTGAGGCGGGCGCGGCTGCTCGGGGTGGTGCACGGGACCGCCGCACTGGTGGCCGCCGGGGCACTGCTCGTCACCCTGCGTGCGGGGGTCGTGGAACGGCCCGTCGCGCTCGCCTTCGGAGCGTTCGTCGTGGTCGGCGAGCTCACCCGGTGGACCGGTCCGGGGCTGCGGGATGCCGCCCCGCTCGGGACCGCAGGCTCCCTGGCGTACGCGCTGCTCGGGGAGAACGCCGGGCAGCCGACCGGGCACGGCTTCGCCCAGGTCGTCTCGGTGGTGGCCGGGGCCTCCCTGCTGGGCTGCGTGCCGCACATAGCGCGCGGCCGGGGGCCGGTGCTGGACCACCTGGCCCGCCGGGTGCTGGCCGCCGCCTTCGCCGCCGTGTGCTTCCAGCCGCTGTTCAACCAGGGCGTCTTCCGGTCCTGGCGGGGACCCGCCTACGCCCTGCTCCTGCTCGCGCTGCTCGGGCTCACCGTGCTCTGCGACGCGGTGCTCGCCGCCGCGCTGACCCACGCGCGCACCGGCTGGCCGTACGGTCCCCTGCTGCGCGACGAGGTGTGCTCGGTGCCCGGCATCGGCTCGGCGGTGTGCGCCACCGGCGCGGTCACGGCGCTCGCGGTCGCCGTCGTGGGGCTGTGGGCGCTGCCCGTCCTCTCGCTGCCCCTGCTGCTCACCCAGCTCGCCCTGCGCCGGTACGCGGCCGTGCGTGCCACCTACCGGCAGACCATCGCGTCCCTGGCCCGGGCCACCGAGATAGCCGGGTACACCCCGGCCGGGCACGCCCACCGGGTGGCCGCCCTCAGCCAGGCCGTGGGCCGGGACCTGGGCCTGTCCGAACCCGACCTCACCGTCCTGGAGTACGCGGCCCTCATGCACGACATCGGCCAGCTCAGCCTCGTCGACCCGGTGCCGGCCGGCGCCACCTCGGCGCTGCCGGCGGCCGAGCAGCGCCGTATCGCGTTGCTCGGCGGCGCCGTGGTCCGCCAGACCGGGGCCGGAGCCCAGGTCGCGGCGGTCGTGGAGCGGCAGGCCGACCCCTGCGCCGAGCAACCGGTGGCGGCCCGCATCGTGCGGGTGGTCAACGCCTACGAGGAGAAGGTCCGCGCCGCCGGCCCCGACGGGCCCCTGACCGCATTGGAGGAGCTGCGGTTGCAGGCGGCCGGGGAGTACGCGCCGGAAGTGGTGGAAGCGCTGGCCAGGGTGCTCGCCCGCGGCTGCCTTACCTCGCCCGCGGGTGGGTAACCCATGGGTAATGAGCGCCCTTCCAGCCGTACGTGGTTGGATGCGAAGGGAGAGGGTCTCCGACAGGCTGTCCGGGGGCACAGCCGGCCCACTCCACAGAACTGGCAGGCGGGAATCGTGAGGATCTTCGGCAAGGGACGGCACCGGCCCTCCGCCTCCTGGCGGCAGGCCACCGACCGCGCGTTCACGCTGATCGGTGACGGGCGGTACGAGGACGCGGGCGCGCTGCTGACCCGCGCCGCCGACCTGGAGCCCTGGCTGTCCGAGTCCTGGTTCAACCTGGCCCTGCTGCACAAGTTCCGGCACGACTGGGAGCAGGCGCGCACGGCGGGGCTGCGCGCGGTGGCGCTGCTGGACCGGGAGGCGGGGGCGCCGGACTGGTGGAACGTCGGCATCGCGGCGACCGCCCTGCAGGACTGGCCGCTGGCCCGGCGCGCCTGGCAGGCGTACGGGCTGCCCGTCCCGGGCGGTGCGACGGCCGCCGGGGAACCGGTCGGCATGGACCTGGGCAGCGCGGCGGTCCGGCTGTCGCCGGAGGGCGAGGCCGAGGTGGTGTGGGGGCGGCGGCTGGACCCGGCCCGGATCGAGGTGCTGTCGATCCCGCTGCCGTCGTCCGGGCGGCGCTGGGGCGAGGTGGTGCTGCACGACGGGGTGCCGCACGGCGAACGGACCACGTCCACCGGGCACTCCTACCCCGTCTTCGACGAGATCGAGCTGTGGGCGCCCTCGCCGGTCCCCACCTGGGTGGTCCTGCTGGAGGCGGACACCGAGGCCGACCGGGACGCGCTGGAGCAGCTGGCCGCGGACGCCGGGTTCGCCGCGGAGGACTGGTCGTCGTCCGTGCGGCTGCTGTGCCGCCTGTGCTCGGAGTCGCGGATGCCGTCCGACGAGGGTGACGGGGTCCACCTCGACCCGCACGACCACAGCGAGCCGGGTCACCCCGGGCCGCTCGGTCACCGCACCGACGGGCAGCTGTGGGTGCCGGAGCGGGAGTGCGGGGTGGCCGCGCCGGCCTCGCTGGTCCGGGGGCTGCTGGACGGCTGGGTCGCGGACAGTCCCGACTCCCGGGACTGGCGGGATCTGGAAGAGGTCTGCTGAGGCGGACGCGAGCCCCGTCTAGGCTGTACCCGCATCATCTTCTCTGGCTTGCAGGAAAGGCGTACGTCGGTCATGGCGCAGCAGGACACCGATCAGCAGCACGCGGGCGTGCTTCCCGTGGACGACGAGGGCTTCGTCATCGACACCGAGGACCCCGAGGAGCGCGAACGGGCCTACCGCGAGCGCGGCACGTCCCGGCCGATCACCGTGGTGGGCAACCCGGTGCTGCACCGTGAGGTCAAGGACGTCACCGTCTTCGACGAGGAGCTGCTGAAGCTGGTCGACGACATGTTCGCCTCGCAGCGCACCGCCGAGGGGGTGGGCCTGGCCGCCAACCAGATCGGCGTCGACCTGAAGGTGTTCGTCTACGACTGCCCGGACGACGAGGGCGTGCGCCACGTCGGCGTGGTCTGCAACCCCGAGCTCGTCGAACTCCCCGCCGAGCGGCGTCGGCTGGACGACGGCAACGAGGGCTGCCTGTCGGTGCCGACGGCCTACGCGCCGCTGGCCCGCCCGGACTACGCCGAGGTCACCGGTCAGGACGAGAAGGGCAACCCCATCAGGGTCCGCGGCACCGGATACTTCGCTCGGTGTTTGCAGCACGAGACCGACCACCTGTACGGGTACCTGTACATCGACCGGCTGTCCAAGCGTGAACGCAAGGACGCGCTGCGGCAGATGGCTGAGAACGAGCCCCGTTATCCCGTGGTCCCGAACGACTGACGTCGCCGCGAAGACCACGCCGAAACCCCTGACGCCTGACCGGCTTCCTCCGGTCGGGCGTCGTTCGTGTGTCCGTAGGACGTTCGATCGCATATGCACATCCGCTGATCCGTAACCAGTCCGGCCCGGGGCTCTCTCGGCATCCCGGGGTAGTGAATGAAGCAAATCCGTTCCCAGAACGGACAGTTGTAGGGCTGAATGGGAAGTGCGGGGATGCACGACGGCGCACGCCCGGCACGGCGGGAGGGGCGTGCGGCCACAGGCGGCTGAGAGGGGTTGTTCGTGCCAGCTTTCCCATACAGCACCACATACCGCACCACATCCACGGCGACGGCCACCGCGGTCCCGCCCTCGCTCGCTCTTCCGGTCATCGAAGAGGCGTTTCCCCGGCAACTGCACCCGTATTGGCCGCGGTTGCAGGAGAACACCCGGGAGTGGCTGCTGGAAAAGCGGCTCATGCCGGCGGACAAGGTCGCGGAATATGCCGACGGCCTGTGCTACACCGATCTGATGGCGGGCTACTACCTCGGCGCCCCCGACGAGGTGCTGCAGGCCATCGCCGACTACAGCGCGTGGTTCTTCGTCTGGGACGACCGGCACGACCGTGACATCGTGCACGGCCGGGCGGCCGCCTGGCGGCGGCTGAAGTCCCGGCTGCACCGGGCGCTCGACTCCCCCGGAGGGCAGCTGCACCACGAGGACCCGCTGGTCGCCGGGCTGGCCGACACGGTGAGCCGGCTGTACGCGTTCCTGCCGGACAGCTGGAACGCCCGGTTCGCCCGCCACTTCCACCAGGTGATCGAGGCCTACGACCGGGAGTTCCGCAACCGGACCGAGGGGCGGGTGCCCCCGGTCGGGGAGTACCTTGCGCTGCGCCGGCTCACCTTCGCGCACTGCATCTGGACCGATCTCCTGGAGCCGAGCGCCGGACGGGAACTACCGGACAGGGTGAGGAAACACCCGGCATTCCGCCGGGCGGCTCTGCTCAGCCAGGAATTCGCCGCCTGGTACAACGACCTCTGCTCGCTGCCGAAGGAAATAGCGGGTGACGAGGTGCACAATCTCGGAATCAGTCTCATCGTCCACGAGGGGCTGACCCTGGAAGAGGCCGTCGAAGAAGTCAGACGGCGTGTCGAGGAGTGCATATCGGAATTCCTGGAGGCGGAACGCGAAGCCCTTCTCTTCGCCGAGAGCCTGGCCGACGGCAGCCTTTCCGGAAAGGAACTCGGCATCGCCGTCCAGGCCTGTCTGTCGAACATGCGGAACTGGTTCAGTTCCGTCTACTGGTTCCACCACGAGTCCGGCCGGTACATGGTCGACAGCTGGGACGACCGCTCCACACCCCCGTACGTCAACAACGAAGCGGCAGGTGAGAAATGACCCTCGACTCGGTGAGGGCCACGACGTCCGCGTCCCGCGATCCGGAGCGGCCGCCGCTGGCCGGCGGCGCCGTCCCGCTCCTCGGCCACGGCTGGAAACTGGCCCGCGACCCGCTGGCCTTCCTGACCCAGCTGCGCGACCACGGCGACGTCGTCCGGCTCAGGCTCGGCCCCAAGACGGTGTACGCCGTCACCTCGCCCGATCTCACCGGCGCGGTCGCCCTCAGCCCCGACTACATCATCGCGGGGCCGCTGTGGGAGTCGCTGGAGAGCCTGCTCGGCAAGGAGGGCGTGGCCACCGCCAACGGACCGATGCACCGTCGGCAGCGGCGCACCATCCAGCCCGCGTTCCGGCTCGACGCGATCCCCGGCTACGGGCCGATCATGGAGGAGGAGGCACACGCGCTCGTCGAGCGGTGGCGCTCCCGGAAGGTCATCGACGTCACCTCGGAGTCCTTCCGGGTGGCCGTCCGCATTTCCGCCCGCTGCCTGATGCGCGGCAGTTACGCGGATACGCGTGCCGAACGCATATGCTCTGCGCTCGCCACTCTGTTCAGCGGTATGTACCAGCGCATGGTGGTACCGCTGGGGCCGCTTTATTGCGTGCCGTTCCCGGCCAACCGTGAATTCAACCGCGCGCTGGCCGATTTGCATCTCCTGGTCGACGAGATCGTCGCCGACCGCCGGGCGAGCAGTCAAAAGCCGGACGATTTGCTGACAGCTTTGCTGGAAGCGACGGACGAGAATGGTGAGCCGATCGGGGAGCAGGAGATCCACGACCAGGTCATCGCCATTGTCACCCCGGGCAGTGAGACCGTCGGTTCCATGGTCATGTCCCTGTTGCAGGTCCTCACCGAGCACCCGGGCCTGGCCGACGGTGTCCGGGACGAGGTACAGAGCGTCACCGGCGGCCGGCCGGTCGCGTTCGACGACGTCCGCAAGCTGACCCGCACCGCGAACCTCATCACCGAGACCATGCGGCTCCACCCCGCCGTATGGATCCTCACCCGGCGGGCGGTCACGGACACCGTGCTCGGCGGCTACCGCATCCCCGCCGGTGCCGACATCGTGTACAGCCCGTACGCCATCCAGCGCGACCCCCGTTCCTTCGAACGGCACGAGGAGTTCGACCCGGACCGGTGGCTGCCCGGCCAGACCGCGGAGGTCCCCAAGTACGCGATGAACCCGTTCAGCGTCGGCAACCGCAAGTGCCCCAGCGATCACTTCTCGATGGCCGAGCTGACGCTCGTCACCGCCGCGATCGCCTCCGCGTTCACCTTCGAGCACGCGCCGGGCTCCGACGCCCGGCCGCGCATCGGCATCACCCTGCGCCCGCGTGACCTGCGGCTGCGGGCGATCCCCCGGTAGGAGCCGGTCCGTCCGCACCGGCGGGTGCCGTTGCCACGGCACCCGCGGCGCGGACGCGCGACGGGCCCGGCGCGGACCTGGAAGCGACCTAGAAGTCCTCGTCCAGGTCGACCGTGCCCTCGACGGCGACCTGGTAGGCCGACGGCCGCCGCTCGAAGAAGTTGGTCAGCTCCTGCACGCCCTGCAGCTCCATGAAGGAGAACGGGTTCTCGGAGCCGTAGACCGGCGCGAAGCCCAGCCGGGTCAGCCGCTGGTCGGCCACGCACTCCAGGTACTGGCGCATCGACTCGGTGTTCATGCCCGGCAGCCCGTCGCCGCACAGGTCACGCGCGAACTGCAGCTCCGCCTCGACGGCCTCCCGCAGCATGTCGGTCACCTGCTCCTGGAGCCGGTCGTCGAACAGGTCCGGCTCCTCCTTGCGGACCGTGTCGACCACGTCGAACGCGAACGACATGTGCATGGTCTCGTCGCGGAACACCCAGTTGGTGCCGGTGGCCAGACCGTGCAGCAGACCCCGGCTGCGGAACCAGTAGACGTACGCGAAGGCGCCGTAGAAGAACAGGCCCTCGATGCAGGCGGCGAAGCAGATCAGGTTGAGCAGGAACCGCCGGCGCTCGGCCCTGCTCTCCAGCCGGTCGATCTTCTCGACCTCGTTGATCCACTTGAAGCAGAACCCGGCCTTCTCACGGATGGACGGGATGTTCTCCACCGCGTCGAAGGCGGCGGCCCGGTCCTCCGGGTCGGGGAGGTAGGTGTCCAGCAGGGTCAGATAGAACTGGACGTGCACGGCCTCCTCGAACAGCTGGCGCGACAGGTACAGCCGCGCCTCGGGGGAGTTGATGTGCTTGTACAGCGTCAGCACCAGGTTGTTCGCCACGATCGAGTCGCCCGTCGCGAAGAAGGCCACGAGACGGCCGATGAGGTGCTGCTCGGCGGGGCTGAGCTTGGCGAGGTCGGCGACGTCCGAGTGGAGGTCGACCTCCTCCACGGTCCAGGTGTTCTTGATGGCGTCCCGGTAGCGCTCGTAGAAGTCGGGGTAGCGCATGGGGCGCAGCGTCAGCTCGAAGCCCGGGTCGAGGAGATGGGCGTTGCGTTCGGACTTCTCGGACATCACTGGCAGGCCTCGCAGGACTCGGGGTTCTCAAGGGAGCAGGCGACCGCTTCGGGATCGGCGGCCTGCTGCACGGGGACGGATGCCTGCGCGGCGCGGGCGATACGGGTCGCCGGGCGCGAACGCAGGTAGTACGTCGTCTTCAGCCCGGACTTCCAGGCGTACGCGTACATCGAGGAGAGCTTGCCGATGGTCGGCGTCTCCATGAAGAGGTTCAGGGACTGCGACTGGTCGAGGAACGGCGTGCGCGCCGCCGCCATGTCGATCAGCCCGCGCTGCGGGATCTCCCACGCCGTGCGGTAGAGCCGCCGTACGTCCTCGGGGATCCACGCGAAGTCCTGCACTGAGCCGGCCGAGTCGCGCAGCGCCTCACGGGTACGGGCGTCCCACACGCCGAGATCCTTGAGGTCCTGCACCAGATACGAGTTGACCTGGAGGAACTCACCGGACAGCGTCTCGCGCTTGAACAGGTTCGACACCTGCGGCTCGATGCACTCGTACACGCCGGCGATGGAGGCGATGGTGGCCGTCGGCGCGATGGCCAGGAGGAGGCTGTTGCGCAGGCCGACCGCCGCGATCCGCTCACGCAGCGCCGCCCAGCGCTCCGGCCAGGTCAGCTCCACCCCGTAGTGGTCGGGGTGCAGCACGCCCTGCGCGGTACGGGTCTTCTCCCAGGCCGGCAGCGGGCCGCCGCGCTCGGCCAGGTCGGCGGACGCCTCGTACGCGGCGAGCATGACGCGCTCGGCGATGCGGGTCGACAGGGCCTTCGCCTCCGGGGAGTCGAAGGGCAGCCGCAGCTTGAAGAAGACGTCCTGCAGGCCCATCGCGCCCAGACCCACCGGCCGCCACCGGGCGTTGGAGCGGCCCGCCTGCTCGGTCGGGTAGAAGTTGATGTCGACGACCCGGTCGAGGAACGTGACGGCCGTGCGGACCGTCTCGTCCAGCCGCTCCCAGTCGAGGCCACCGGTCGCCGGGTCGGCGAACGCGCCGAGGTTGACCGACCCCAGGTTGCACACCGCCGTCTCGCCGTCGTCGGTGACCTCCAGGATCTCCGTGCAGAGGTTGGAGGAGTGGACCACGTGCCCCGGCAGGGCGGTCTGGTTGGCGGTGCGGTTGGCGGCGTCCTTGAAGGTCATCCAGCCGTTGCCGGTCTGCGCGAGGGTGCGCATCATCCGGCCGTACAGGTCGCGGGCCGGGATGGTCCGGCGGGCCAGACCGGCCGCTTCCGCCTTGCGGTACGACGCGTCGAACTCCTCACCCCACAGGTCCACCAGTTCGGGCACGTCGGCGGGGGAGAACAGCGACCACTGCTCGTCGGCGGCGACCCGGCGCATGAACTCGTCCGGCACCCAGTGCGCGAGGTTCAGGTTGTGCGTACGGCGGGCGTCCTCACCGGTGTTGTCGCGCAGCTCCAGGAACTCCTCGATGTCGGAGTGCCAGGTCTCCAGGTAGACCGCGGCAGCGCCCTTGCGCCGGCCGCCCTGGTTCACCGCGGCGACCGATGCGTCGAGGGTCTTCAGGAACGGCACGATGCCGTTGGAGTGACCGTTGGTGCCGCGGATCAGCGAACCCCGGCTGCGGATGCGGGAGTACGACAGACCGATCCCGCCGGCGTGCTTCGACAGGCGGGCCACCTGGTGGTAGCGGTCGTAGATGGAGTCCAGCTCGTCCAGCGGGGAGTCGAGGAGGTAGCAGGACGACATCTGGGGGTGCCGGGTGCCGGAGTTGAACAGGGTCGGCGAGGACGGCAGGTAGTCCAGGCGGCTCATCAGGCCGTAGAGCGCGGCGACCTCGTCCACGGCCCGGTCACCCGCCCCCGGAGCGAACGCCGCGTCCTCGGCGAGGCCGCCGGCGACCCGCAGCAGGAAGTGCTGGGGCGTCTCGACGACCTTGCGGGTGAGGGGGTGGCGCAGCAGGTAGCGGCTGTACAGGGTGCGCAGGCCGAAGTAGCCGAAGCGGTCGTCGGCGCCGGTGTCGACCAGCGCGTCCAGCCGCTCGGCGTGCAGCCGGGCGAACTCGGCGGTGCGGTCGGCGATCAGGCCCTCGCGGTGACCGACGGCGATCGACTCGGTGAACGTGGTCACGCCCTGGGAGGCGGCCTCGGCGCGGATGGTGAGGGTGAGCAGCCGGGCGGCCAGCCGCGAGTACGCGGGGTCCTCGGAGATCAGGCCGGCCGCCGCCTCCGTGGCCAGCTCGCGCAGCTCCGCCTCGTCGGCGCGCGCCGACCGGCCGCGCAGCGCGGCGGCGGCGACCCGGCCGGGGTCGGCGTCGGGCAGGTCGGCGGTCAGCTCGGTGAGGGACCGCAGCAAGGCGGTCCCGGGGGCGTCCTCTGCGGTCGGGACGGCTGAGGCCGGGTCTGCTGGCGCGATGGTCACGTGGGGCTCTCCCTCGCTGGCACGGGGGCCTCGCGCGGGGGCAGGCGGCGGCGCACGAGCGCACGCGGCGTCGCGCCCACCGGCCCATTCCACGAGGCCCGGACGTCAGGCATCCCGGCCGGGCGGCCGGGCGCGCTGTCGGCAGGTCCTCGGACTGACTCCTGGGCACGGCGACGCCCGGGAACGGCGGTTCCGGGGAGAGGACGTGCACAAGTACACCGTTGCGGGACAGTTCCGGATTCACACCGGATTCCCCTGCGGCGACAGCGAGCATGAGCATACATCTTGTGCTCGCCTGTCACGCCACCCCCAGATGTTGTGGCGGGGCGGTTTCAGAGGGTCAACTCGTAGGTGAGGAGAGTGAGGTCGTCCAGGTGCGGCACCGGGTTCCAGTCCCGCTCGGGTGTGCGGACGAAGCCGAGACGTTCGTAGATCCGGTGTGCGGTGTGCATGCTGCGCTGGCTGGACAGAACGACGGCCGTGCAGCCCTCCGTGGCCCGCGCCCGCTCCAGGCAGGCCCGCACGAGTGCCTCGCCGGCGCCCCGGCCGCGCGCCGCGTGCGCGACCGCGAGCGCACGGATCTCGGCCTCACCGGGTCGCGCGATGTCGGCGACCGGACCGGGTCCGGCGACGAAGGTGACGCCGCCGAGGAGCCGGTCGCCGTCCACGGCCACCAGCACCTCGGCGGCGGCCGCCCGCGCGGCGACATCCTTCAGCACCGGCAGATACTCGTCCTCCTCGCCGTAGTCGAGGAGCCCGTCCTGGAGGTAGGCCTGCGCGGTGATCTCGGCGAGGGTGTCGTACTCGGCGGGCGTGACGGGGCGGATGACGATGTCCATGGGGCCGAGTGTGCCGGACCGGTCCGACGGTGGCCGCCGGATTTCGGGGGAGGGGTGCTGCCGGCCGGTCGCGCCGCGCTTCGCGCCCGCTTCGGGGCGCACGCCGAGCGGACGCGGCCACCGAGCGGATGCGGCCACCGAGCGGATGCGGTGGACCACCGAGCGGACGCGGCGGGACACCGAGCGGTGTGCTCTCGGTGGCCCGCCGCGGGGTGCGTGCGGGAGACCGGTCATGCGGCGCGCGGCGCGCGCCGACGGTGCCGGGCGCCCGATCCGGCGGCGCGCCCCTCGGGGGGCGGGCGTCAGTGCCCCGTGGCCACCGGCAGCTCCGTCTGCACGCCCGGGTCGCCGGCGTCGGCCGTGTAGTCCTCGGGGCGGGTCTCGTCCACGCCGTCGGGGGCGTTGACGGCCTTCAGGACGAAGGTGAGGACGACCGTCACCGCCACGTTGAGGACGAAGGCCGTGAGGCCGATGTAGCCGACCTCCTCGATACCGGGGATCTCCTTGGAGGAGCCGGCGAAGTGGGCCTGGGTCGGAGAGGAGACGCCGTAGGCCGCGAGGGTGCCGTAGACCATGCCGACCGCCCAGCCGGCCAGCAGGGCCCAGCGGTGGAACCAGCGGGTGAACAGGCCGCCGACGAGGGCCGGGAAGGTCTGCAGGATCCAGATGCCGCCCAGCAGCTGGAAGTTGATGGCGACCGTCTTGTCCATGGTGAGGACGAAGACCAGGGCGCCCACCTTCACCAGCAGCGAGACCAGCTTGGAGACCCTGGTCTCCTCGGCGGCGGTGGCGTCCGGCTTGATGAAGTCCTTGTAGATGTTGCGGGTGAAGAGGTTCGCCGCCGCGATCGACATGATGGCCGCGGGGACCAGGGCGCCGATGCCGATGGCCGCGAAGGCCACGCCCGCGAACCAGGCCGGGAACATGTTCTCGAACAGCTGGGGGATCGCCAGCTGGCCGTTGGCGACCTTGACCCCGGCCGCGATCGCCATGAAGCCGAGCAGCGCGAGCAGGCCGAGCATCAGCGAGTACAGCGGCAGGATCGTGGTGTTGCGGCGGATCACCTCACGGCTGCGGGAGGACAGCGTCGCGGTGATCGAGTGCGGGTACATGAACAGGGCGAGCGCGGAGCCCAGCGCCAGCGTCGCGTACCCCCAGTGGCCGGCCTCGGGCGGGATCAGGCCGCCCTTCCCGGCCGTGGCGAACTTCTCGCCCGCCGAGGCGAAGATGTCGTCGAAGCCGCCCAGCTTGATCGGGATGTAGATGATCGCCACGGCGATGACGATGTAGATCAGGGTGTCCTTGACGAAGGCGATCAGCGCGGGCGCGCGCAGGCCGGACGAGTAGGTGTACGCGGCCAGCACGCCGAAGGCGATGAACAGCGGCAGGTCCTTCACGAACCAGTTGGTGTCCTCGCCGCCCCCGACGCCCATCACGTCCAGCACCGCCTGGATGCCGACCAGTTGCAGCGCGATGTACGGCATGGTGGCCAGGATGCCGGTGACGGCCACCGCCAGCGACAGGCCCTTGGAGCCGTACCGGCCGCGCACGAAGTCCGAGGTCGTCACATAGCCGTGCTTGTGGGACACCGACCACAGCCGGGGCAGGAAGGTGAAGATCAGCGGGTAGACGAGGATCGTGTACGGAACGGCGAAGAAGCCGGCCGCGCCCGCCGCGTAGATCGCCGCGGGTACGGCGACGAAGGTGTACGCCGTGTAGAGGTCGCCGCCGAGCAGGAACCAGGTGACCCAGGTGCCGAACGACCGCCCGCCCAGGCCCCATTCGTCGAGGCTGTGCTCGTTCTCGGCCTTGCGCCAGCGCGCGGCCAGGAAGCCCATGACGGTGACGGCCAGGAAGAAGAAGATGAAGACGGCGAGCGCCACGCCGTTCACACCGTCGTTCACGCGTCCGCACCCCCCTTCGCGGCGGCACGGGCACGCTGGTCACGCTGCCAGAGCCGGTAGGCCACCAGGGTGAGCGCGGTGGAGATCAGCACCCACAGCATCTGGTACCAGTAGAAGAACGGGATCCCGGCGAACTCCGGGTCCGCCTTGGCGTACGAACCGACCCACAGCATCGCCACGAAGGGCGCGAGCAGGCAGAGGGCGATGACGACGCGTGACGGCGTCACCATCGGCTCTCTGGTCGGTGTGTCCGGGGCTTGTGACATCTGGCGACTCCGTCCCCTTGCAGATCACCTGATCAACGAGCAGGCAATGTAGGTGACGGATAAAGCCGAGCGGAAGACCCGGTCCGCATATTGTTCTGTCATTTCCCCGCGAGGGGGGTGCCACCCCCGCCGGGTGGCCCCGGGTCACTCCGCCGGGCGCC
Source organism: Streptomyces sp. bgisy159 (assembly GCF_057707805.1). Taxonomy (NCBI): domain Bacteria; kingdom Bacillati; phylum Actinomycetota; class Actinomycetes; order Kitasatosporales; family Streptomycetaceae; genus Streptomyces; species Streptomyces sp. bgisy159. The sequence goes on from NZ_JBYIQX010000014.1 coordinate 73,523, forward strand.
TCAGACGTGCCACGAACTTGTACCGGTCGCCCCGGTAGACGGACCGCACCCACTCCACGGGAGCGCCCTGCCGGTCGAGGGAGTGACGGGAGAGCATGAGCATCGGCAGGCCGACGTCGGTGCCCAGCAGTCCCGCCTCGCGCGGTGTCGCCAGCGAGGTCTCGATGGTCTCCTCGGCCTCGGCGAGGTGGACGTCGTAGACCTCGGCGAGGGCGGTGTACAGGGAGGTGTACTTGACCAGTGACCGGCGCAGGGCGGGGAACCGCTTGGCGGACAGGTGGGTGGTCTCGATGGCCATCGGCTCGCCGTTGGCCATGCGCAGCCGCTCGATGCGCAGCACCCGGCCGCCGGTGGCGATGTCCAGCAGGCCGGCCAGCCGGTCGTCGGCGGTGATGTACCCGATGTCCAGCAGCTGGGAGGTGGGCTCCAGCCCCTGGGCGCGCATGTCCTCGGTGTAGGAGGTGAGCTGCAGGGCCTGGGAGACCTTCGGCTTGGCGACGAAGGTGCCCTTGCCCTGGATCCGCTCCAGCCGGCCCTCGACGACCAGTTCCTGCAGCGCCTGGCGGACGGTGGTGCGCGAGGTGTCGAACTCCGCGGCCAGGGTCCGCTCGGGCGGCACCGGGGTGCCCGGGGCCTGCGTCTCGGTCATGTCGAGCAGGTGCTTCTTCAAGCGGTAGTACTTGGGCACGCGCGCGGTACGGACGGTCGTCCCACCCTCGTTCTCCGCACTGCTGACGTCGGTGCTCATCCTCTGCCTTCCCGGGGGGATTCCCGCGCGATCCGCGATCCCCTCTGTATACCGTCCGTGACCAGGGTTGGTCTAGTCCATCGCCGCCAAGTGGTCTACCCGAAGTGTCCCGCATGACGGCCTTCTTTTTGAGGGGTTCTTACTTAAAGGTTCCTGCATATGTAGGTCCCATAACGGCTGGTCGGGGCCTATCCGAGACCCTTGACACACCTTTTGGTCTGGGCCAAGCTCCGGTTACTGGTCTACACCATTGGTCCAGGTCCCGGCCCCATGGGCGGTACGCGTTCACGCTCGACCGCGGGGAGGCAGGGGGGTTTGTGGCATCCCTGAGGAGGGTGGCGTGAAGCGCAAGCTGGCAGCGGCGATCGGTATCGCGGCGATGATGGTCTCGGTCGCGGCGTGCGGGGACAGTGACGACAACGGCGGCGGCTCCGACAAGGGCGCGGACGTCAAGGAACTCACCGTCTGGCTCACCGTCGACGCACAGAACAACTGGCCGGAGCTGGTGAAGGCCGCCGACGACGCGGTGGCGAAGAAGCACCCCGGCATCAAGATCAAGCACGAGTACTACGGCTGGCCGGACAAGAACGCCAAGCTCGACGCGGTGCTCGCCACCGACAAGGCGCCCGACGTCGTCGAGATGGGCAACACCGAGATGCTGTCCTACATGGTCAAGGGCGCCTTCGCCCCCGTCGACGCCGGCCAGTTCGAGAACTCGGGCGCCTGGCTGGACGGCCTCAAGGCGTCGGTGACGTACGACGGCAAGACGTACGGCGTGCCGTACTACGCGGGCGGCCGGGTCGGCAACTACCGCAAGGACGTCTTCGCCGAGGCGGGCGTGAAGACCGCTCCCAAGACCTACGCGGAGCTGACGGCCGCGCTGGACAAGGTGCAGGAGAAGAAGGGCGACAAGTTCTCCGCCTGGTACCAGCCCACCCGCGACTGGTACGCGGCCATGTCCTTCGTCTACGACGCCGGCGGCTCCATCGCCGAGGAGCAGGGCGGCCAGTGGAAGGCCAACCTCTCCTCGCCGGAGTCCGTCAAGGGTCTGACCGAGTTCAAGAACGTCGTCGACAAGTACATGCACGGCGACAAGACCAAGGACGAGTCCGACCGCTACATCGTCTACGGCCAGGGCAACGCCGGCATGATCTTCGGTGCGGCCTGGGAGGGCGCGACCGCCGCCGCCCCGGAGAACGACAAGACCGGCAAGCTCAAGGACAACCTGGAGAACTTCGTGATGCCGGGTCCGTCCGGCAAGAACCTCCCGGTCTTCCTCGGCGGCTCCGACCTCGCGATCCCGGTCAAGTCCGACGCGCAGGCCGTCGCCGCGGAGTGGATCAACGCGTTCACCGGCGCCTCCGGCCAGAAGGGCCTGATGGGCAAGGGCAACCTGCCCAACAACAAGACCGACCTCGCGACCCTGAAGAACGACCCCGCGACGGCGGTCCCGGCCACCGCGGCCGAGCTGAACTGGTTCGTCCCGATGGCGCCCGGCTGGGGCCAGGTCGAGAAGGCGCAGATCCTGCAGACCATGCTGCAGTCCATCGGCACCGGCAAGAAGTCGGTCGAGGAGGCCGCCAAGGAGGCGGACGCCGAGATCGACGAGGTCATCAACAACAAGTGACCCGAGCGTGGGGCCCGTCGAGACCCGGGGGACAACGGGGGGCGGGCCCCGCGCCCCCGTACGGCATCCGCCGTACGGGACCACCACCCACGTACGACCGCGGTGCGTCCCGGCCCCGGCGGGGCGGCCGCGCGGGACCGGCCCCGCGACGGGCCGCGCCGGCCGGCCTCCACCACGACGGCCACGGTGCGGCCCGGCCGCGAAGCCCCGCCCGGCCGGACTCCGCGCGGGGGACGACCACGCTCGGCCCGGACCGACGTCCGGCCGTACGGGGGCCGGCACGCCGGCGACCGTGCGGGACCCGGGCGGGCGTCGGGGCCTGTGGGATCCGTGGCCGGCGTCCGGCCGTGTGGGACCCGAGGCCGGCGTCCGGCGCCTGTGGGACCCGTGGCCGCCGTCCGGCCGGGCGGGGTCCCGGACCGGCGTCCGGTCGTGTGGGGTCCCGGACCGGCGTCCGGCCGGGCGGGATTCCGCCCACGCCCGCCGTGGGGGACCCCGGCCCGCGTCCGCGGCCGCTGGGGCTTCGCTTTCGTACGACCTGAGGGACCGCTGAGGAGCGCGCGATGAGTGCCGACACGACCACCCCCGCCAAGGTGCCGCCACCGCGGCAGGCGCCGCCACCGGCCGCCCCGGGCCGGCCGCGCGCACGGCGCGCGGAGGGCGGCGCCGCCACTCCGTGGCTGCTGCTCGCGCCCTGCCTGCTGGTGCTCGCCCTGGTGATGGGCTACCCGCTGGTCCGCCTGGTCACCCTGTCCTTCCAGAAGTTCGGCCAGTCCCAGCTCTGGGGCTTCCAGCCCGCCGAGTCCGCGGGCGTGGACAACTTCACCAAGGTGCTCGGCGACGACACGTTCTGGCAGGTGGTGCTGCGCACCATCGTCTTCGCGGCCGGCTGCGTGATCCTGACGATGGTGATCGGCATGCTGATCGCGCTGCTGCTGCAGCGCGTCTCCGGCTGGGTGAAGACGCTGATCAACATCGCGCTGGTGGCCAGCTGGGGCATGCCCGTCATCGTCGCCACCACCGTCTTCAAGTGGCTCTTCGACTCCGACTACGGCGTCCTGAACGCCGTGCTGAGCAAGCTGCCCGGCGTCGACCTCGTCGGCCACAACTGGTTCGCCAGCGGCCCGCAGGGCCTCGCCGTGATCATGCTGCTGGTGATCTGGGGCGCCGTGCCCTTCGTGGTCATCACCCTCAGCGCCGGCCTCACCCAGGTCCCCCGGGAGCTGGAGGAGGCGGCCCGGCTCGACGGCGCGGGCGCCTGGGGCGTCTTCCGGTACGTCACCCTGCCCATCCTCAAGCCGATCATCGTGATGCTCACGACCCTGTCGGTGATCTGGGACATGGGCGTCTTCCCGCAGGTCTTCGTCATGCGAGGCGGCCACCCGGAGGCCGAGTTCCAACTGCTGACGACCTACTCCTACGACCGCGCGTTCGTCGTCAACGACTACGGCCAGGGCTCGGCGATCGCCCTGATCACCGTGGTGCTGCTGCTGGGTGTGGTCGCCGTGTACATGCGCCAGATGCTGAAGATCGGAGAGGTCGAATGAGCGCCGACACCAAGGCCGGGCTCCTCGCCGCCGCGCCGCGCGGGAAGTCCAGGCTCGGCTGGAACCTCCTCGGTCTCCTGGTCTTCCTCACCGCGGGCTTCCCCGTCTACTGGATGCTCAACACGGCGTTCAAGCCGGCCAAGGACGCCATCGACCCCGACCCCAGCCTGTTCCCGACCGGACTGACGACGTCCAACTTCAGCCGGGCGCTGGACATCGCCGACTTCTGGGGGCCGGTCGGCCGCAGCGCCGTGGTCTCCCTGTCCGTGGTCCTGATCGGGATCGTCGTCGGCATGCTGGCCGCGCTCGCGATCTCCCGGTTCGCCTTCCGCGGCCGAAAGATCGTGATCGTGGGCATCCTCGCGGTCCAGATGGTCCCGCTGGTCGCCATGATCATCCCGGTCTTCCTGCTCCTGAACGACCTGGGCCAGTACGACCGGCTCACCGGCCTGATCATCACCTACCTGACCTTCGTCCTGCCCTTCACGGTGTGGACGCTGCGCGGCTTCATCGTCAACATCCCCAAGGAGCTGGAGGAGGCCGCCATGGTCGACGGCTGCACCCGCACCGGGGCGTTCGTCCGGGTCGTCTTCCCGCTGCTCGCCCCGGGCATGGTCGCCACCTCCGTCTACGCCTTCATCCAGGCGTGGAACGAGTACCTGTACGCGCTGATGCTGATGAGCCAGCAGAACCAGACCGCGACCGTGTGGCTCAGCAACTTCAGCACCAAGCACGGCACCGAGTACGCCCCGATGATGGCCGGCGCCACCATGATGGCCGTCCCGATCGTCGCCCTCTTCCTCCTCGTCCAGCGCAAGATGGCCGCGGGTCTGACCGCGGGCGCCGTGAAGGGATGACCCCGTTTCCATGACGACTCTTGCCAGCGGTACCGACACCCTCACCCGTGACGCGCTGACCGTCCTGCAGCCCGGCTTCCCCGGCACCACCGCCCCGGACTGGCTGCTGCGCCGCCTGGGCGAGGGCCTGGCCTCGGTCGGCCTGTTCGGCCGCAACATCGCCTCGCCGGAACAGCTCACCGCCCTGACCGCGCAGTTGCGCGCGGAACGGGACGACGTCCTGGTCGCCATCGACGAGGAGGGCGGTGACGTGACCCGCCTGGAGGTCCGTACCGGCTCCTCCTTCCCCGGCAACCACGCCCTCGGCGCCGTCGACGACACCGAGCTCACCCGGGCCGTCGCACACGAACTGGGCCGCCGCCTCGCCGCGTGCGGGGTCGACTTCAACTGGGCGCCCTCCGCCGACGTCAACTCCAACCCCGACAACCCGGTGATCGGCGTCCGCTCCTTCGGCGCCGACCCGGCGCTGGTCGCCCGGCATACCGCGGCCTACGTCACCGGCCTGCAGTCGGCCGGCGTCGCCGCCTGCACCAAGCACTTCCCCGGCCACGGCGACACGGCCGTCGACTCCCACCTCGCGCTGCCCCGCATCGACGCCGGCGCCGCGCTGCTGGGCGAGCGCGAGCTGCTGCCCTTCCGCGCGGCCATCGCCGCCGGGACCCGCGCCGTGATGAGCGCCCACATCCTGGTGCCGGCCCTGGACCCGGACCGCCCGGCAACGTTGTCCCGCCGCGTCCTGACCGACCTGCTGCGCCGGGAGCTGGGTTACGACGGGCTGATCGTCACCGACGGCATGGAGATGCGGGCCATCGCCGCCACCTACGGCATCGAGCGGGGCAGCGTCCTCGCCGTCGCCGCCGGTGCCGACGCCATCTGCGTGGGCGGCGGCCTCGCCGACGACGAGACGGTACGCCGGCTGCGGGACGCCCTGGTCGCCGCCGTCCGCTCGGGCGAGCTGGCCGAGGAACGCCTCGCCGACGCGGCCGAACGCGTCCGCGCGCTGGCCCGCTGGACGGGTTCCCGGGCCACCGCCGGCCGGCCGGACGACGTCCGCGGCGACATCGGTCTGGTCGCCGCCCGCCGCGCCCTGCGCGTCACCTGCGTCGGCACGTTCGCCCCGCTCACCGCCGCGCCCTACGTCGCCGCCTTCGCCCCGGTCACCAACATCGCAGTGGGGGACGAGACCCCCTGGGGCGTCGCGGCGGACCTGGCGGGCCGGCTGCCCGGCACCGAGACCGCGGCCTTCACCGGTGACGACGCCGGGCACGCGGCGCTGGCGGCGGCCGGGGACCGCCGGATCGTCGCCGTGGTCCGCGACGAGCACCGCCACCCCTGGATGAGCCGCGCCCTGGACACCGTCCTGGCGGTCCGCCCCGACACCGTCGTGGTGGAGATGGGCGTCCCCCAGGCCCCGGCCAGAGGCGCCGTGCACATAGCGACCCACGGCGCGTCCCGGGTGTCCGGCACGGCGGCGGCGGAGGTCATCGCGGGGAGTTGACCCGTACGACGACGACAGGCGCCGGCTCCCCGCAGGGACCGGCGCCTGTCGTCGTCTCCAGGGGCCTCAGACGCCCTGCCACTCCGGCTTGCCCGCGTACGTGTGCCGGAAGTAGTCCGCCAGCTTCAACTTGGCCGCGGCCGCCTCGTCCACCACGACCGTCGCATGCGGGTGCAGCTGCAGCGCCGAAGCCGGGCACACCGCCGCGACCGGCCCCTCGACCGTCGCCGCCACCGCGTCCGCCTTGCCCTCGCCCGTCGCCAGCAGCACCAGGTGGCGCGCTTCGAGGATCGTCCCGATGCCCTGGGTGATGACGTGGTGCGGCACCTGAGCGATGTCCCCGTCGAAGAACCGCGCGTTGTCCACCCGCGTCTGCTCGGTGAGCGTCTTGATCCGGGTACGGGACGCGAGCGAGGAGCACGGCTCGTTGAACCCGATGTGCCCGTCGGTCCCGATGCCCAGCAGCTGCAGATCGACGCCGCCCGCCTCGGCCAGCGCGGCGTCGTACGCCGCACAGGCCTCCGGTACGTCCTCGGCCGTGCCGTCGGGCCCCAGGAACTGCTCCATGCCGATGCCGAGCGGCTCCAGCACCTCGCGGCGCAGCACCGAGCGGTAGGACTCCGGGTGCTCGCGGGGCAGCCCCACGTACTCGTCGAGCTGGGCGACCCGCGCGCGTGAGGCGTCGACGGCCCCGGAGCGGACCTTGGCCGCCAGCGCCTCGTAGACGGGCAGCGGGGTGGAGCCGGTGGCCACACCGAGCAGGGCGTCGGGCTTGCGCCGCAGGAGCCGCGCCATGGCCTCGGCGATGAGCTCGCCGCCCGCCCTGGCATCCGGGACGATCACAACTTCCACGCTGGGCCTGCCGTTCTGAGGAGGGACTCGGGAGGGACGGGACCGGACCCGGAGGGTCCATGTGGTTTAGACCAATCTAACAGAGGTGCCCCCCGCCCCGCAGGCCCCGCGCACGCCCCGCACGCCCGCCTCCGCGGTCTTTCTCTAGCGGCCGCTCTAGAATCCTGGTCATGGAGCCCGGCGAGACGACACGGCAGCCCCAGGCCACCCCCCGGGGCCGGGGCCGCCCCCGCTCCTTCGACCGGAGCGCCGCGCTCCGCAAGGCGGTGATGGCTTTCTGGTCGGAGGGGTACGAGGCGACCTCCGTCTCCGACCTCACCCGCGCCATGGGCATCGGCGCCCCGAGCCTCTACGCGGCGTTCGGCGACAAGCGCTCGCTGTTCGAGGAGGCCCTGTGCCTCTACGACGACGAGTTCGGCTCCTTCACGGCGCGCGCCCTGCGCGAGGAGCCCACCGCCCGGGCCGCCGTGGCCCGGCTGCTGCGCGAGGCGGCGGCCGAGTTCACCGACCCGGCGCACCCGCACGGGTGCATGGTGATCCACGCGGCCACCAACTGCACGACCCCGGAGGTGGCCGAGACGCTGCGGCGGCGACGCAACGCGAGCATCGCCGCCATCGAGGACCGCCTCCGGGTCGGCGCCGCCGCCGGCGAACCGCTCCCCGCGAACCGGCCCGAGACGCTCGCCCGGCACGTGGCGGCCGTCTTCCAGGGCATGTCGCAACAGGCGCGGGACGGGGCGAGCCGGGAGGAACTGGCGGCGGTCGCGGAAATTGCCCTGTCCATCTGGGTCCGCACAGGAACCCCCACGCGTTAGGCTGCTGGGAAACAGCCTCCAACGCATGGACACACCGAGTGGTCTAGTCCACAATCGACGTGTGTGCGTGAACGCGAGAACGCGCAGACTTCCGCCTTCCCCGCACAGGAGGGCGGACCGAGGATCCGGAGCTCTCTGCCCTGACTGCCCCGGCTCCTCACCTTCGGCCGACCGGGACCGCACACCCCACGGCCGATATTGCTCCGGGCTGCGGTGCCGGGAGGGTTGAGGGTCCCTCCCAGGCGCCGCGGCCCGCGGGTGTTTTTTCGGCCACCCGCACGCCCCCGGGTACGCTCCAGACGTGCCCTCCATGAACGAACTCGTACGCCAGCACACCGCACTCGGCGACTCCGACCTCGAGTGGCTGCACCTGCTGGTCTCGGAGTGGCAGCTGCTCTCCGACCTCTCCTTCGCCGACCTGGTGCTGTGGGTGCCCACCCGGGACGGCACGCGGTACGTCTCGGTGGCCCAGATGCGGCCCAACACCGGCCCGACCTCCTACCAGGACGACATGGTCGGCCACCTCGTCCCGCGCGGCCGCCGCCCCATGCTGGACGTCGCCCTCGACGAGGGCCGCATCGTGCGCGAGGGCGACCCGGAGTGGCGCGAGGAGGTGCCGGTACGGGTGGAGTCCATCCCCGTACGGCGTGAGGGCCGGGTCCTCGGGGTCATCGCCCGCAACACCAACCTGCTCACCGTGCGCACCCCGAGCCGGCTGGAGCTGACCTACCTGCAGAGCGCCTCCGACCTGGCGCAGATGATCGCGGCCGGCTCCTTCCCGTTCATCGACCAGCAGGTCGACATGGACGCCTCGCCGCGCGTCGGCGACGGCCTGATCCGGCTCGACGCGGACGGCATCGTCCAGTACGCCTCTCCGAACGCCCTGTCCGCCTACCACCGGCTCGGCCTCGCCGCCGACCTGGTCGGCCAGCACCTGGGCCTGACCACCGCCGAGCTGGCTCCGACCCGGGGGCCGGTCGACGAGGCGCTCGCCAAGGTGGCCAGCGGATGGGCGCCGCGCGAGTTCGAGATCGAGGCCCATGACGGGGTCATCCAGTTCCGCGCCATCCCGCTCAAGCCCAAGGGCACCCGGATCGGGTCCCTCGTCCTGCTCCGGGATGTCACCGAACTACGCCGCCGCGAACGCGAGTTGATCACCAAGGACGCCACCATCCGGGAGATCCACCACCGGGTGAAGAACAACCTCCAGACGGTCGCGGCGCTGTTGCGGCTGCAGGCCCGCCGCATCGACTCCGAGCGTGGCCGCGAGGCTCTGGAGGAGGCGGTCCGCCGGGTCGGTTCGATCGCCATCGTGCATGAGACGCTGTCCCAGAACCTCGATGAGCAGGTGGAGTTCGACGAGATCGCCGACCGGGTGCTGGCGATGGTCGCCGAGATCTCGCCGGGCAGGGTGACGGGCCGGCGCACCGGCCGCTTCGGCATCCTCGACGCGGAGGTCGCCACCCCGCTGTCCATGGTGCTCACCGAGATCCTGCAGAACGCCCTCGAACACGGCTTCCGCCAGGACGACACCGGCAGGGTCGAGGTGTCCGCGGTCCGCGGCGGCACCGCGAAGGAGGCCCGCCTCCTGGTGACGGTCCAGGACGACGGCGTCGGCCTGCCCGAGGGCTTCGACCCGCACACCGCGGGCAACCTCGGCCTTCAGATCGTGCGGACGCTGGTGGAGGGGGAGTTGGGCGGAACCTTCGACATGGTGCCGGCGCCGGAGCGGGGGACACAGGTGATCCTGGACATCCCGGTGCGGGCGCAGAAGTAGGCGCCCGGCCCGACCCGGTCACCTGGTCGGTCCGTCCCGGGCCACACGGTCCGTCCCGGCCGCATGGTCCGGACAGCAAAGAGCCCCGGACCATGTGGTCCAGGGCTAGTGCTCCCTGCTGCTGGTACTCAGCGCTTCGGGGGTACTGCGCGCTGCGGCTCGGGGGCGGGAGATGCGTACGCGCCGTACGCGCCGCCAAGCTCAGGCTGTTGCGGGGTGGGTGCGTCAGGCGGAGGCCTGACGGGCCCGGTTGCGGGCGGCGCGGCGCTTCATCGCGCGGCGCTCGTCCTCGCTGAGACCACCCCAGACGCCGGAGTCCTGACCGGACTCAAGCGCCCACTGCAGGCACTGCTCGATAACCGGGCAGCGACGGCAGACGGCCTTGGCTTCCTCGATCTGCAGCAGCGCAGGACCGGTGTTGCCGATGGGGAAGAAGAGCTCGGGGTCTTCCTCGCGGCAAACGGCGTTGTGACGCCAGTCCATGGCTGCTACCTCTCCTTGGTATTACGTGCAGGTTGCTTGTGAATGTGAACGCTTTCACGAATCCCTCAACAAGTGAAGGGCCGACCGCCAGGTTCCCTGGCGAGGTCCTGTGAGTTTGAAGAGGGGTTCTGGTGATCAGTGGGAGCCGGTGTTGCGGGCTGTCCCGATCGCCACGTAGAGACTCGCAAACCTCAGCGGCGGATACAACCCCTTCCGGAAAGTTTTTTTTGATTCCTCGGTGTCGACTAGGTCACAGCCGTACTTCCATGGGGTGGATCCTGGCCTAAACGTTCGAGTGAAAGGACTTTCGCGTCTTCTGCTCACACAATCACACGCAGTGCACGGTGTACGCCTGTGAACGTCACGCTGGTGCGCAGTCCCAGGTGGTCACCGTCCATCTGCAGGGGCAGCGGCACCTTCGAATGCAAGGTGAAGCCCTCCAGATCGTGCAGTGAGACCGCATGCCTGCCCTGGGGGCCCCGCTCGGGGGACGAAAGAAGCAACTGGGTGCCATACCGGGCAACAGCGGCGGTCGACAGACGGCTGAGACCGAGTACGTCGAGGCCGGTATCGAACGAGGCCTTAGGCGACGAGTACATCGGGCGATTGCCCAGATAGGTCCACGGAGCCGTGTTGCAGACTATGGACAGCACCAGATCGGTCACCGGCTCGGCGTCCGGCCGCTCCAGGGTGATCGTCCCGTGCCGGCGGTGCGGCTCGCCCAGTAGCTGGCGCACCACCTGCCGGACGTAGAGCGCGTGGGTGGACTTCCTTCCGCGCTCGCGGTGCTGCTCCACGCGGCCCACCACCCCGGCGTCGAAGCCCAGCCCGGCGTTGAACGTGAACCAGCGCGAGGGCACCGCCTCGTCCTCCGTGCCCGGCGTGCCGGAAGTCAGGCCGAGACCGACCGTGCGCTCGCTGCCCTGGCGCAGCGCGTCCAGCAGGGCGCCGGTGGCCTCCACCGGATCGTTGGGCAGACCGAGGGCGCGGGCGAAGACGTTGGTGGAGCCGCCGGGCACCACGGCGAGGCCGGGCAGGTGCTCGGGCTGGGGGCCGTCGTGCAGCAGTCCGTTCACCACCTCGTTCACGGTGCCGTCGCCGCCGAGCGCCACCACCATGTCGATGTCGTCGCTCTGCGCGGCCTGCCGCCCGAGGTCGCGCGCGTGCCCGCGGTACTCGGTGGTGACCGCTTCCAGCTTCATCTCGCTCGCCAGCGCGTGGATCAGGACGTCACGCGTCCGTGCACTCGTAGTGGTGGCTGCCGGATTGACCACGAGAAGTGCACGCATGGATGGCAGCGTACCTACTGGGGGGTACCGGGCACAGTTCGAGGTGGGGATCCGGCCGGGGATCACAGCCCGGCGGCTACCCTTCACCTGTGAGCGCTGAGCAGAATCCCGACACCCAGGAACCGGACCTCGCGGGCCCCCGCCCCCGGCGCCTGACCTACGCCGCCGCGCTGGTCGGACTGGAAGGGCTGGCGCTGCTCGTCGGCGGGGTGCTGATCGCGGTGCTCGGGCTGATCGGGGAGCCGGACGACCGGGAACAGGCCGTCACCCTGGGGATCACGCTGCTGGCGCTGGCCCTGCTGCCGTTGCTGGCCGCCCGCGGGCTGCTGGGCCGACGCGGCTGGAGCCGGGGCCCCGCCGTCATCACCCAGATCATGGCCCTGCCCATCGCCTACAACCTGCTCCAGGCCGACAGCGCGGCCGTCCCCGGCGGGATCCTGCTCGCCGTGGTGGCCGTGGCCGCGCTGGTGCTGCTCGTCAACGGCGAGACGACCCGGGCCCTCGGCATCCGGGGACCGGGCCGCGCACCGGGGAAGTAGCCGGTCCGACGGTCCGGCCCGGCGTTCTACTCCTCCACCAGCAGCTTCTCCCGCAGCTGTGCCAGCGTCCGCGCCAGCAGCCGCGACACGTGCATCTGGGAGATGCCGACCTCCTGTGCGATCTGCGACTGGGTCATGTTGCCGAAGAACCGCAGCAGCAGGATGCGCTTCTCGCGCGGCGGGAGGTCCTCCAGCAGCGGCTTGAGCGACTCCCGGTACTCCACGCCCTCCAGCGCCTCGTCCTCCGCGCCGAGGGTGTCGGCGACCGCGGGGGACTCGTCGTCGGTGTCGGGGACGTCCAGGGACAGCGTGGAGTACGCGTTGGCGGACTCCAGGCCCTCCAGGACCTCCTCCTCCGAGATCGACAGCTTCTCCGCCAGCTCGTGGACGGTGGGGGAGCGGCCGTGCAGCTGGGACAGCTCGGCCGTCGCCGTGGTCAGCGACAGCCGCAGCTCCTGCAGCCGGCGCGGCACCCGCACCGCCCAGCCCTTGTCGCGGAAGTGCCGCTTGATCTCGCCCACGACCGTCGGCGTCGCGTACGTGGAGAACTCCACGCCGCGGTCCGGGTCGAACCGGTCCACCGACTTGATCAGGCCGATGGTGGCGACCTGGGTGAGGTCGTCCAGCGGCTCTCCCCGGTTGCGGAAGCGGCGCGCCAGGTGCTCGACGAGTGGCAGGTGCATACGGACCAGCTGGTTGCGCAGCTCCGCGTACTCCGGGCTGCCGTCCCTCAGCGCGCGCAGCTCGACGAACATCGCCCGCGCCCCGCTGCGGTCCTGAGGCTCGTGCTGCGCGCCCGGCACGCCCGGTGCACCCGGCTCGTCGTATCGCTCGTGCTCGCTCATCGTCCCGCCCGTCGCCCTGTGCCGAGCCGTCGCCCCCGCCCGGCCGGGGGAGCCCCCGCCGCGTCGCGTGCGGGGCGCGCCCTGTGCGGCATCGCGCCGCTCGCGCCGGTCCCCGCCGCCCGGGGAACCGGCCCCCGGCGCGGCGTCCTCCGGGTGCGGCCGGGCCTGCTCGGGGATGCCGTCGATGCCGTCCCTGCCCTCGACGGGCCTCGCCCCGCGTCCGGAACCGCCCGGAGGGGCCGCAGTGCCCTCCGCGGCGGACAGCTCACGTGTGCCGCGCTCTTCGTCCCGCACCGGCCCGTCCCCGTCCTTCACGCCGGCCCGGGGCCGGCGCCGCGCTGTTTGTAGAGGCTGATCGAAACCGTCCTGTCCTCGTCGACGGCGGAGGAGACCTTCCCCGCGAGGGCCGACAGCACGGTCCAGGCGAAGGTGTCGCGCGAGGGCGCGTGGCCGTCGGTGGTCGGGGCCGAGACGGTGACCTCCAGTGAGTCGTCCACGAGGCGGAAGACACAACTGAGCACCGAGCCGGGCACCGCCTGCTGCAGCAGGATCGCGCAGGCCTCGTCCACGGCGATGCGCAGATCCTCGATCTCGTCCAGGGTGAAGTCCAAACGGGCCGCGAGGCCGGCCGTGGCCGTCCGCAGCACCGACAGGTAGGCACCCGCAGCCGGCAGCCGGACCTCCACGAAGTCCTGGTTCGCCGCGGGCTCGCCTGCGATCTGGGACACCCTCACCTCCAAGGTGGTACAAGCTGTTCGGGGCCGAGGGTCGCCCCCCGGGGGTAACGCGAAGTGTGGTACTGCGGTGACGCTATCGCGCCGTGAACTTTCCTGTCCCCGGGACCCCTGACCCCCTGGCGTCACTCACAGTAAAACTCCGGATACGCTCCGTGTCTAGGGGGTCTGCGAGTCCAAATGGGAAGAGGGCGCGCCGGGTTGACGTACCCAGGCGTCAGACGGTCGAACCGTGCGCCGGGTGCGCTGCCTCCATGGTGCACCTCACACGGCCTCACACCACGAGTACATGGTCCACGAAACACCAGCGCCAGCTCTCGCCCGGTTCGAAGGTCCGCATCACGGGATGCCCGGTGTCACGGTGGTGGCCCGTGGCGTGGCGTCCCGGCGAGGAGTCGCAGCAGCCGACGTGGCCGCACGTCAGACACAGCCGCAGCTGCACCGGGTGGGAACCCTCGCGCAGGCATTCCGGGCAGGTCTCGCTGATCGGCCGGGGTTCGGGACGAGGCAGCGCGTCGGCGTGCGTGCACTGTTTCATGATTGCCAGATTACGACGGCCGTGCGGACGGCCGCGCGGAAAAACGAGGGCGGGCAAGACATGGACGTGATGCCACTGTTGCTGCTGGTGGCGGGGAGCGCCGCGGTCGCGGCGGCGGCCCGGCGCACCCCGGTGCCGGCGCCGCTGCTGCTGGTGGCGGTGGGCCTGGCGGTGTCCTACCTTCCCGGCGTCCCCGGCTACACCCTCGACCCGCACGTGTTCCTGCCCCTCGTCCTGCCGCCCCTGCTCTACCTGTCGGCCACCGACAGCTCCTACCTGGACCTGCGCGCGCACGCCCGGCCGGTGGCCCTGCTCTCGGTCGGCTACGTGCTCTTCGCGACCTGCGCCGTCGGCTGGGCGGCGTACCTGATCGTGCCCGGGCTGCCGCTGACCGCGGCGCTGGTGCTGGGCGCGGTGGTGGCGCCGCCGGACGCCGTCGCGGCCACCGCGGTGGCCCGCCGCGTCGGCCTGCCCTCGAAGATCACCACGATCCTCCAGGGCGAGTCCCTGCTGAACGACGCCACCGCGATCACCGCCTACAAGGTGGCCCTCGCGGCCGCCGTCGGCGAGGGCGCCTCCTGGGCGGGCGGCATCAAGGAGTTCCTGGTCGCCTCGGTCGGCGGCCTCGCCGTGGGGCTGATCCTGATGGTGCCGATCCACTGGCTGCGCACGCACGTGCGCGAGGCGCTGCTGCAGAACACGCTCTCCCTGCTGATCCCCTTCGTCGCCTACGCGGCCGCCGAACAGTTCCACGCCTCCGGCGTCATCGCCGTGGTCGTCGTCGCCCTCTACCTCGGCCACCGCGCGTGGGAGGTCGACTTCGCGACCCGTCTGCAGGAGGAGGCGGTGTGGAAGATGGTCGCCTTCGTCCTGGAGTCGGCGGTCTTCGCCCTGATCGGCCTGCAGCTCCCGGTCGTCCTCAAGGGCCTCGACGCGTACGAGGGCGCGGCCGCCGCCTGGTACGCGGTCGCCGTCTTCCTGGTGGTCGTCGCCGTGCGCTTCCTGTGGGTGTATCCGTCGACCTTCCTGCCCCGGCTGCTGTCGGCGCGCATCCGCGCGCGCGAGGAGAACCCGACCTGGCGCGGGCCGGTCGTCATCTCCTGGGCCGGTATGCGGGGCGTGGTGTCGCTGGCCGTCGCCTTCTCCATCCCGCTCACCGTGGAGCACGGCGACGCCGGCTTCCCGCACCGCAACCTGATCCTCTTCCTGACCTTCACCACCGTCATCGGCACCCTGGTGGTGCAGGGAGTGACCCTGCCGCCGCTCATCCGCCTGCTGCGGTTCCCCGCCCCCGACCCGCGGGCCGCCACCCTCGCCGAGGCCAACGCCCAGGCGCAGGCGTCCCTGGTCGCCGAGCGGCGCCTCGACGAACTCCTCGCCGACGACCGCAACACCCTGCCGCCCCCGCTGGCCGACCGGCTGCGCGCGGTCCTGGAGCGCCGCCGCAACGCCGTGTGGGAGCGTCTCGGGCAGGCCAACCCGGTCACCGGCGAGACCGTCGACGACACCTACCGCCGGCTCTCCCGCGAGATGATCAGCGCCGAACGCGAGGTGTTCGTCCGTCTCCGCGACGGCCGGTACATCGACGACGAGATGCTGCGCACCCTGCTGCGCCGCCTCGACCTGGAGGAGGCCGCGGCGTTCCGGGAGGCGGCGTGAGCCGCCTCAGCCGGGGAACGGCGCCCCCGTGATCACCGCCGCGAGCCGGGTCCCGCGCGGGAACGCGCTCTCGCCCGCCAGGGTGAGCAGTCCGTACAGCATTTTGGCGACATACAGTCGCTCGACGGGCAGCCCGTGCCGCTGCTCGAAGTCCGACGCGAAGGCGTGGAGCTCGCCGGTGGTGCGGGCGTAGCCGCCGAAGTGGAACCGCTCGTCGAGGGTCCAGCCGCCGCGCGGCCCGCCGAAGGCGGCGCTCTGCAGCCGGCGTATCTCCCCGGTCAGGAAGCCGCCCCGGAGCACGGGGACGCCCACCACCCGCTGTTCCGGGGCCAGGCCCGCCGCCAGTCCGGCCAGGGTCCCGCCGGTGCCGCACGCGAGCCCCACCACGTCGGCCCGGCCGCGCAGCTCCGCACCGAGCGCCGCGCACCCGCGTACCGCCGCCGCGTTGCTGCCGCCCTCCGGCACCACGCAGGCGTCCTCGGCGCCCGCCTCGCGCAGCACGCGCGCGAGGACGTCGGGCTCGCCCTTGCGGCGGTAGGTCGACCTGTCGACGAAGAACAGCCGCATCCCGTCGGCCGCGCACCGGGCGAGGGACGGGTTGAGCGGGCGGTCGGCGAGTTCCTGGCCGCGTACGACCCCCACGGTGCGCAGGCCGAGCAGCCGGCCCGCGGCGGCGGTGGCGCGCAGGTGGTTTGACCAGGCGCCGCCGAAGGTCAGCAGGGTCCGCCCGGCGGCGGCGTCCAGGTTCGGCACCAGCTTGCGCCACTTGTTGCCGATCAGCTCCGGGTGGATCAGGTCGTCCCGCTTGAGCAGCAGCCGCACGCCGTGCCGCGCGAAGCGCTCGTCGGCCGCCTCCACGAGGGGGGACGGCAGACGGGACGCGAGGACGGCCGGGCCGTGCGGGCTGGTGGGGGCGGCCGGGCCGTGCGGGCCGGTGGGACGGGCCGGACCGTCCGGGCCGGTGGGTCTGATCACCCCACCATTGTCCGGTCAGCCGCGCGCGGCGCTGCGTACGGTCACTTCAGCCGTGCCCGGATCCGCTCCCGCATCCATGTCATCGAGAACCCGCGCGGGTCCACCTTCCCGGGCTGCCACTCCCGGTGGCCGATGACCGACCGCTCCGTCCAGCCGTGCTGCCGGCACACTGCCGCCGCGGCCCGTTCCATCGCCGTCAGCTGCGCCTCCGGCCACGGGTCCTTCCCGTCACCGAGGTTCTCGCACTCGAAGCCGTAGAAGTGGCGGTTGCCGTCGGTGTTGGCCTCGTTGTCCGGCGGCAGGCGCTTCTCGGCGATCACCGCCCGCAACACGTCGTCGTCGCCGGCGCCGGCGTGGTTGGCGCGGCCGTAGCCGACGAGGTGGACCGTGCCGTCCTTGGTGATCACGCCGTGGCACAGCGGGCCCGGCAGGTCCGGGCGGCCCCTGCGGCACAGCTCCACCGTGTGCGCGGCGCCCCTGGTCACCGTGTGGTGGAGCATCACCCCGTGGACCGGCCCCCACGGGCCCTTGTGGTTGCGGTTGTGGTGGCGCCAGTCGCCGACCTCGACGACGGTGAGACCCTCCTGCCTGAGCCGGTGCAGAAAGCGGTCCGCGGACATGGGGGTGGCCATGTTCTCTCCTTCGCGTCGCGTCGCATCGCTGTACCGCTGCTTGTACCGACGGCGGAGGGTCCCTCAGACATCGTTCGCATGACGTGCGAACCGATCCAGACAGGGTCATATCGTCAGATCGAATGAAAAGAGCAGGTCAGGGTGGGTGCGCTGACGGAATCACTCCGGCTGCCCAGTCGTGCGATGATCCAATCCCGCTCGTTCGTGTAATAGCACCGACACGTTCTGTGATGGAAGGGTTGCCCGTGAGATCGATGCCCGGCGCAGAACGGCGCCGGTGCACGTAGTGGGAGGGCATTTCTCATGTCGGTAGGCGAAGAGATCCGCACGGGGCAGGACCGGCCGCAGCAGAGCCTCGGCACCAGTGCCGCGCGGAATCTGGCCACCACGACCAAGTCCGTACCCCAGATGCAGGAGATCAGCTCCCGCTGGCTGCTGCGGATGCTGCCCTGGGTGGACCTACAGGGCGGCACCTACCGGGTGAACCGCCGGCTCACGTTCGCGGTCGGCGACGGCCGCGTCACCTTCGTCAAGACCGGTGACCGGGTCGAGGTCATCCCCGCCGAGCTGGGTGAACTGCCCGCGCTGCGCGGCTACGAGGACGAGGAGGCACTCGCCGAACTCGCCCGGCGTTGCCGGCAGCGGGAGATTCCCGCCGGGCAGATCATCGCCTCCTTCGGCAGCCGGACCGACGAGGTCTACCTGCTGGCGCACGGCAGGGTCGAGAAGATCGGCACCGGCCCCTACGGCGAGGACGAGCTGCTCGGCGTGCTGGCCGACGGCGCCTACCTCGGCGAGCAGGCGCTGCTCGACCCGGACGCCATCTGGGAGTACACGGCCCGCGCGAGCACCGCGTGCACGGTGCTGGTCCTGTCCCGCCACGACGTCGAACAGGTCGCGGAGCGCACCGAGTCCCTCGCCGGGCATCTGCAGGAGCGGCGCTCGGCCCCCGAGGAGCGGACCAACCGCTACGGGGAGAAGGAGGTCGACCTCGCCGCGGGCCACTCCGGCGAGCCCGACATCCCGCACACCTTCGTGGACTACGAGGCCCGGCCCCGCGAGTACGAGCTGAGCATCGCCCAGACCGTGCTTCGCATCCACACGCGCGTGGCCGACCTCTACAACCAGCCCATGAACCAGACCGAGCAGCAGCTACGGCTCACGGTCGAGGCGCTCAAGGAGCGCATGGAGCAGGAACTCGTCAACAACCGCGACTTCGGCCTGCTGCACAACTGCGAGTACGACCAGCGGATCCAGCCGCACGACGGGGTGCCCGGCCCCGACGACATGGACGAACTGCTGAGCCGCCGGCGCGGGACCAAGCTGTTCCTCGCCCATCCTCGCGCGATCGCCGCGTTCGGGCGTGAGCTGAACAAGCGCGGCCTGGTGCCGGAGACCATCGACGTCGGCGGCAACCGGATCCCCACCTGGCGCGGTGTGCCCATCTACCCCTGCAACAAGATCCCGGTCACCGAGGCGCGCACCAGCTCGATCATCGCGATGCGTCTGGGCGAGCAGGACCAGGGCGTCATCGGCCTGCGCCAGTCCGGCATCCCCGACGAGATCGAGCCGAGCCTGTCCGTGCGGTTCATGGGCATCAACGAACAGGCCATCATCAAGTACCTGGTGACGTCGTACTACTCGGCCGCCGTGCTGGTACCGGACGCGCTCGGCGTGCTGGAGAACGTCGAGATCGGCCGCTGGCGGTGACCTTTCCGGCCCGCACGCCGTGTCCCCGCCCTCCGGGGCGGGTACACCCCGGGGGGAAGAGGGGGACCTCATGACCGACTTCATGACGGAGACCAGGCCGCAGACCGGTGCGGCGCGGCACCTCGCCGAGACCTCGGAGACCACCGACATCATCGAGACCGTCGGCACCGACGCCGTCACCGACTCCGCCCATCCCGTCGAGACCGCCCATCCCGTCGAGACCGCCGAGACGGCCGAGATCGACGAGACGCAGGAGGGACACACGTCCACCGTCAGCCACACCGGCAGCCGGCCGGGCCCGTCCGACGGCCAGGAGGCGGCGGCCATCCTGGAGGTCTCCCGAGCCGCCGTCGACCCCGAACTGCGCGCCGCCGTGGATGCGTTGCCGGGCTCGATGCGACGCATCGCCCGCTACCACTTCGGCTGGGAGCGCGCCGACGGCACCCCGGCGGCGGGGCACGCCGGCAAGGCGATCCGGCCCGCGCTGGTGCTCACCGCGGCCGCCGCGCTCGGCGGTGCGCCCGCTCGCGCGGCGGCCGTCCGGGCCGCCGCGGCGGTCGAACTCGTCCACAACTTCACGCTGTTGCACGACGACGTCATGGACCGCGATGCGACGCGCCGTCACCGGGCCACGGCCTGGACGGTGTTCGGCGACGCCGACGCGATCCTCGCCGGGGACGCCCTGCAGGCGCGGGCCCTGATGCTGCTGGCGGAGGACCCGCACCCGGCCGCACCGGCCGCCGCCGCCCGGCTCGCCGCCTGTGTCGTGGAGCTCTGCGAGGGCCAGCACGCGGACACGGCCCTGGAACGCCGCGCACCCGGCGAGGTCACCCTCGCCGAGGTGCTCACCATGGCCGAGGCCAAGACCGGGGCGCTGCTGGGCTGCGCCTGCGCCCTCGGCGCGCTGTACGCGGGGGCGGCCGAGGAGGACGTGGCCGCGCTCGACGCGTTCGGCCGGGAGTCCGGGCTCGCCTTCCAGCTCATCGACGACGTCATCGGCATATGGGGCGACCCCCGGCGCACCGGCAAGCCGGCCGGGTCCGACCTCGCCGCGCGCAAGAAGTCCCTGCCGGTGGTCGCCGCGCTCGCCTCCGGCACCCGGGCCGCCGCCGAGCTCGCCGAGCTGTACGCGCTGCCGTACGACGAGGAGGACGAGGAGGGCATCACGCGTACCGTGCTCGCCGTCGAGCGGGCGGGCGGGCGGGACTGGGCGCAGGAACAGGCGGCCGACCTGATGTCCCACGCCATGGACGAACTCTCCCGCGCCATTCCCGACCCGGAGGCGGCGGGCGGCTTGCTGGCGCTGGCCGAGTTCGTGACGCGACGCAGTACCTGAGCGCCGGTCCGCGAGGGCGCGGCGCGGTAGCTGAGCGCCGGGTCCCCGAGGACGCGGCGTCGGGGCTCCGGTGAGACCCCGGGGCCTCGGGCCTGTGCGGCCCCTGACTCCGCACGGTCCCGAAGGCCCCGGTCCGGCGGGTCCCGCACATCCCCACGGTGTGCGGGGCCCGCCTTCTGCGTGGCCCGTGCTCCCGCGAGCCCACCCGTCGGCCGAAGCGTCTGCCCGCCGGCCGGACTGCCCGCCCGTCGGCCCGTCGGCCGCCCTCCGGCACGCCCCGGCACGCGGACATGCGGAACACCTTCTCCCACTTGATCTTCGTACAGCTATTACCTTGCAACCACTACGAATGAAGTACTACAACTGGCGTGGTCACCGGCAGCGCACCCGAGGAAACGAGACCGGCTTGCGAAAGCTCACCTACTACGTCGCCTGCTCGCTCGACGGCTTCATCGCCGATCCGGACGGCGACGCCACGGCGATGCTCACCTATCTCGACGAGGAGTTCCTGCGGTACCTGTGCACGGAGGGCGCCGACGCCCTGCCCACCGCCGCCCGCCGCGCCTTCGGCATCGACGAGCGGCCCCTGGACCGCTTCGACACGGTCATCCAGGGCCGAGGCAGCTACGACGTCGGCCTCAAGGAGGGGGTGACCAGCCCGTACGCCCACCTCCGCCAGTACGTCGCCTCCCGCACCCTGGGTGAGTCACCCGACCCCGACGTCGAGATCATCGCCGGCGAGCTGGCCGACAGGGTCCGGCAACTCAAGGCGGAGGACGGCGGGCTGGGAATCTACCTGTGCGGCGGCTCCCAGGTCGCCGGGGAGTTGATCGACGAGATCGACGAACTCGTCCTCAAGACCTACCCGTTGGTGTACGGCGCCGGTATGCCGATGTTCGGCGGCGCCGACGCGGGCCTCGCCCGGTTCGCCCTCGACGGCACGCGCGGCTTCGGCAACGGTGTCCTGGTGCGCACGTACAGCAGGAAGCGCTGAGGCGGCCGCCGCCCTACCCTGGGGACATGGACAGGGAAGAGTACGTCTGCCCGGTCTGCGGACAGGCGGTCGCGTCGGCCGTCCGACGGCACAAGACCCTCGGGGCCTGGGTGCCGCGCTGGGTCCCCGGCCCCTGCCGCAACCTCGACTGCGAGGCCTACGAGCCGCGGACCGCCGAGCACGACCGGCGGCACGCCCGGGAGGGCGAGCGGGAGCGACCACGCGAACGGCACACCGAGCCCACCCCGGGCACCCGGGGCTCCGCGGACACCGCCGGCGCCGAGGACAGCGCAAGGGCGGCACACCGGGAGGGGGCCGCCGGGTAGCGTGGCGCCATGCCCGAGACCTCGCCGCACATCCTCCACCTCACCGAGCGTCCGCTCTGGGACGCGGCCCTGGCCCGGGGCACCTACGAGTGGTCCACCCGAGGGCGCACCCTCCGCGAGGAGGGCTTCATCCACTGCTCCACCCGCGCCCAACTCCCCGGCGTCGCGGCCTTCCTGTACGGCGAACGGGGCGGCGCCGAGACCCCCGGCGACCTGGTCGTCCTCGTCATCGACCCGCAGCGGCTCGACGTGCCGCTGAGGTACGAGGCCGCGGCGCCCGGCGGTGAGGAGTTCCCGCACGTGTACGGTCCGCTGCCGGTGGCCGCCGTCGTCGCCGTCGAGGAGTGGCGGTGACCGGTCGGCGGGTGCGCTCATGGCGGTGGGCCGTCGCCCTCTGGGCGGTCACGGTGGTGGCCGCCGGTGGGCTCACCCTCTGGCTGCGGGACTCGGCGGCGCCGCCCGAGCCGCGCGGCTGGTACCGCGACGAAGAACCGGCGGCCCCGCTGCTCCGGCAGGACGGGGACGTACCGCCGTGCCCCGAGGCAGGGGAGCCGACGCGGGTGGTCTGCGCGTACGCGTCGCTCGACACCGGGGACGGCTGAGGCGGTATCCCCGGCCCGGGCGGCGCGGGGCACGTCAGGGCCGGAGCGGGCCAAGGCCGCCGGTGTCCGGGTCGCGGCCGGTGAGGCAGTACGTGCCGCCGGCCGGATCGCGCATCACCGTCCAGTGGGTGCCCTCGCGGACGACGGCCGCGCCGAGCCGTTCGTGCCGGTCGCGCACGGCGGAGCGGCCGGAGCCGCAGGCCAGGTCGAGGTGGGCCGCGGCGGGCCGCTCGTCCCCCAGGCGCTGGAGCAGGATCCGTACCGGAAGCCCGGGCGGGGGCGTGACGACATGGAACTCGGGCAGCGACCCGGGCCGGGCCGTCCAGCCGGACAGCAGATCGCGCCAGAAGGCCACCTCACCGTCGAAGGCGGACGGGGGAACGTCCAGACACACCTGGTCGAGGCGGCTGCCCGCCACCACCGGAGGCCGTACGGCCTCGCCCTGCCAGGGCACCGCGCAGAACGACAGCCCGGCCGGGGACCGCAGCACGGCCCACCCGTCGTGCACGGCGGCCGATGCCGCCCCCAGCGCCACCGCGTGCGCCACGAACCCCGGCACGTCCGCCACGGAGAAGTCCAGGTGGGCGCCGCCGTCGGGGTCGTCGACGCTCTGCACCTTCACGCAAGGGTCCGCCCCGTCGGCCAGCAGCGTGGTGAACTCCTCCTTCTCGCCGCGGAGTCCGGACAGGCGGGTACCGGTCGCGGCGGTCCAGAACGCGCAGGCCGCCGGGAAGCCGACCGCAGGGCGGTCGATGAACGCGTACGCCCAGCGGACGTTCGAGCCGGGCTCAGCCATCGGAGCGTTCCATGAACCGCAGCACATTGCCCGCCGGGTCCCGGAACGCGCAGTCCCGGACCCCGTACGGCTGGTCCATCGGTTCCTGGAGCACGTCCGCGCCCGCCTCCTCGACCCGCGCGAACAGCGCGTCGCAGTCGCCGGTGGTGAAGATGACCCCGCGCAGCACGCCCTTGGCCAGCAGCCGGGCCATGGCCTCCCGGTCGGCGGGCGAGATGTCGGGGCCGGCCCCCGGCGGCTCCAGGACGATCTCCACGTCCGGTTGCAGCGGTGACCCGACGGTGACCCACCGCATCCCCTCGAACCCCACGTCGTTGCGGACCTCCAGCCCGAGGACGTCGCGGTAGAAGTGCAGGGCCTTGTCGTGGTCGTCGACGGCGATGAAGCACTGGCGCAGTTTCAGGTCCATGGGGCCAACCTAGGTCCGCGGGGGCCGGGTCGGCCGCGTGAAGGTGCGCGCCACGCACGGCGGCACGGCCGCGCTCGCCTCGTGGGAGCGGGCCCGGTAGGCGCTCGGGGTCTCGCCGACCAGCTCGGTGAAGCGGGAGCTGAACGAGCCGAGCGAGGAGCAGCCGACCGCGAAGCACACCTCGGTGACGGTGAGATCACCGCGCCGCAGCAGCGCCTTCGCCCGCTCGACGCGCCGGGTCATCAGATACGCGTACGGCGTCTGCCCGTACGCCTCCCGGAAGCTGCGCTGGAAGTGGCCGGGGGACATCAGGGCGGTGCGCGCGAGCGCGGGGACGTCCAGCGGCTGCGCGTACTCACGGTCCATCCGGTCGCGCGCCCGTCGCAGCCGGACCAGGTCCTCCAGGGTCACGGCACCAGGATGACACGGGGTGAACGCCTGTGCGGTCGAGTGGCACGATGTCCGGCACGGCAAGCGGTGCCCGGCGTTCGGAAGGAGCGTGCGAACGAGGTGCTGTTCTCGATCCCCGAGTCCGGCTGGTGGCTGATAACACTGGGGGCGATGGCGGTCTTCATGATCGCCATGCCGCCGATCCTCGGCAGTTTCCCCGTCGAGCGGCGAGGCGCGCTGGAGGAGTGGCACAGGCGGCGGACACGTCGCTTCCGCCGCTGGGCCCCGGTCGTCATCGGCGCGGTCCTGGGCGCGAGCCTGCTGGGGCCGGTGGCCGGGCCGTCGGTGCTGTTCCTGTGCAGTGTCGTCCTCGTCTCCCTGCCGGTCGCCCTGTTCCCCGTCCGCGGGCGCGTGGCCGAGGCCACCGTCGCCCAGCTGCGGGACCCCGGCGCCCGGGCCAGGCCCGACCGTCTGCTGACGGCGTGGATCTGCGGCTTCCTGTCCACGGTGCTCGTCGTGGCCGTCGTCCTCCTGACCACGGCCGCATGACGGCGCCGACGGCCGCACGGCTCACCCGGCGGCCACGGCGAAGGGGTCCGGCCGGTTCACCGGCCGGACCCCTTCGGATACTCCGTGACCCACGATGATGCACCGATCGCGGATCGGGAAGGCTGACCTGGGTCAGGCCTTCTTGGTCTCCTAGTAATCGGCCAGGTCGGTGACCTGTAGCGATGATCGCTGCACGTCGCTGACCTGGCCTTTTGCCGTTTGCTGGCGATGGGGTGTGACGGTCTCGATCGGGTGTCCTGCGGACTGCGGGGGCCAGCGAAGTCACTTCGTCGTGCCCTCGCAATCGCCTACTTCCAGCCGTCCAGCGACACCTGGGGCCCGCCGGTGAGATAGCGGTGGAGTGCGCTGGCGGTGGTCTCCACGAATTCCTCGGGGATGGCGTCGGCATCGACCCAGCGGACCTGTGCGTGCTTGCGCGGTTCGCGGTTCTCGGGCTCGCCGGACCACTCGTGGGCCACGAAGACGACCGTGAGGAAGCCTTTGGGGGCCTCTACGCCCCAGGCGCCGTGGATGACGTGGGCGACCTTGAGCGCCTCCGGCTTCACGGTCAGGCCGGTCTCTTCGTACAGCTCACGGACGGCCGTCTCGGTGATCGGTTCGCCGGGATCGCTCTTGCCGACGGGTAGATCCCACTTGCCCTTGGCGAATTTGGCCTGGTCGCTGCGCTGGAGGAGGACGACACGCTTGGTGGCCTTGTCGTGGACGATGACGGCGGCGACCAGCAGGGTCATGGATTCCAGGGCAGGCTTGAGCGCCTTGGGCTGGTCATCGGTTGTCGGCTGAGCCACGGGAGTCCCTTCATCGGCCGGGTTGATGGCAGCGGCCTACTCGTAGGCCCAGGCCCGGCCGGTCTGCCGGTACTCCTCCACGGGAATCGGTTCGACGCCGGCACGCATACGGGCGGTGTACAGCAGGCCGTCGAGGTGGTCGATCTCGTGGTGGACGAGGCGGGCGAGGCCGCGTTCGTACACGGTGGTGACGGTCTCGCCGGTCAGGGCCGTGGTCTCGACGGTGATCTTCAGGGGGCGGGGGACGAGGCCGCGGACGTCGAAGAAGCTGAGGCAGCCCTCGTACTGCTCGTCCATCTCCTCGGAGTGGTCGGTGATCTTCGGGTTGAGCAGGATGATGGCGGGTGCGGCGCCGGGCGGCTGGACGACTGCGGCGGCCCGGCTGATGCCGATCTGCGGGGCGGCGATGCCCATGCCCTTGGCGAAGGGGTGGACCTGACCGATCCGCTCCATGGCGGCGAACAGTTCGTCGGTGATGCGCTCGGCCTCGTCGCGCTCGGCGGGCAGGTCGAAGGCGCGGGCCGGTTCGGCGAGGATGCCGGCGTCGTGCTGGACGACTCCGAGGTCTCGCATCTGCTGGCTGGGCCGCACGTCAATCACCTGAACTCCCCTTGATCCGTTTCGCGTTCGGGCCGTGCCCTGAACCGCCACTCAAGACGGTACCGAGCGTGCAGAGCGGGTGTGGCCGTGATCCACGTGAATTGCCGTAGGTCACCGTCGTCGCTGCGGACGGGCGGGGTCCGCAGCGGAGAGGCTTCGGCGGTCATCGAGGTCTCGGTGCCCCAGACCACCGGGTCGAGATGGGCGGGGAAGGCGAGCTGGACTTCGAGTTGTTCGGTGGGCAGACGGACGGCGCGCTGGAACCAGTTGCCCCACTTGTCGTCGCCGACGGTGTAGGCGTACTCGATCCACACGGACTCGCCGGGGTAGAGCGGGAAGCGGCCGTGTTCGTTGTCGAACAGCAGCCAGACTTCCTTGAAGGCGTCGCGGTCGTGCTTGGCCTGCCAGCGCATGGCCTCGCCCCGGCAGGTGGCCGTGAGGTCGAGTTCACCCCAGGTCAGCGGGTGTGCCCGGTAGTGCGCGTTGGACCGCTCCGGGTCGCCGGGGTAGCGGTCGACGCTGATGCGGATCAGGTAGCGAGTCACCGGTTCGGCGCCGGTGTTCCGCAGTAGCCGGCGCATGGTGAGCCGGTACGAGCGGCCGTCGTACTTCAGGTGGGCGGCGTCGTGTTCGACCACGAGGGCGGAGCCGGTGGCATACGGCTGCTCGGGCCTGCGCGGGGCTGTCGGTGCCGCAGGCGGGCGCCTGTCGCGGGTGCGGGCCTGCTCGTAGTCGCACCAGCGGCGCCAGATCGCCTTCCCGGCGTTCAGGGCTTCGTCGGCGAGCCGGGCGAATTCCTCGGTGGGCTTGGTGCGGCCGGACTCCATGTGGCTGACGTAGGACGGGTCGAAGCCCATGGCCTTGGCTAACGTCCGCTTGGACATGCCGCGCACCTCCCGCCACCTGGCCACCTCGGCCGCGAAGTCCTCGGCCGCCTGCTCGACGGTGATCTCCTCGCTATGCGCGTCCATCGAAGCCCCGCCCCGCGTCACTTGTTGGTGAGCATGAATGAACCGTGAGTGATCCAAGTTCATCATCCCGTCACGGCTCACGTCACCGGTTTCCTTCCCTCACCGACCCGGATCGACCCGTCCGGGCAGATGAGGGAGGCGACGCCCCATGCGCGTGCTGTACCTGCTGAACATCTCCAACCCCGACCGGCTGTCGGCGGACTCGGGCTGGATCTTCGCGGACCTGCTGGCCCCGGACCTGGCGGATGCCGGGGCTGAGGTGACCGTCGCGGCCCCGGCTGCGGCCGGGGACACCCGCTGCCGCTTCCACCAGACCAGGGTGCCGGGGACGAAGTACCGGGCCCGGTTCTCGGCGGACATCGACGAGCTGGTGGCGCTGATCCGGGCCGAGCGGCCGGATGTGGTGGTGGCCAACCAGGTCGAGGAGGCCCCGGCGGTCCGCACGGCTCTGTTGGAGGCCGGATCGGACGCCCTGCTCGCCGGGTACTGCCACTACCTGCCGTTCTCCTTCACCAGCGGCGGTCAGCTCTTGCTGGACCCGTCTCTGAACGACGCGGGGCTGGGCCGGCCGGTTCTGCTGGCCTTCGCCGCCGGCCTCGCCGCCTGCGACCGGGTGATGGTTCACTCCTCCACGGCCGCCTCCTGGGTGTCGGCCGCCGCCGCCCGGACGACCGTGGACCTGGGCGACCGGTTGCGGGTGGTGCCCGCACCGCGTGATGAGCGCCTGGTCCGCGACCCCGCCGCCCGGCCCGCGGCCGGCGGGGCGATCGGCATCTACAACCACCGGCTGTACGCGCACTACGGCACCGAGCAGTTCGTGGACCTGGCCCGCGACCTGGTCGCCTCCGGCACCGTGCGGCTGCGGGTGATGGACCTGTTCGGCCAGCGCCGGGCCGAACGCAAGGGGCTGGACGACAGCCCGGAGAAGATGCGGGACAAGCTCTCCGCTCTGCCGCACGTCCAGGTCGTCTCCGACCGGGGCGACCGCGTCCGCTACAAGAACCTGCTGGCCGGCGCCCGCTTCGGCATCGCCCCGTTCAGGCCCGGCTGCCCCTGGTCGATGAGCGTGATCGACTGCCAGGGCATGGGCCTGCCGGTCATCTCGCCCCGGCTGGGCTGGCTGGCCGAGCACATCGACCCCGAGCTGTGCTTCACCACGACGGCCGAAGCCGTCGCCCTGGCCGAACGCCTCGCCACCGACGACGAGTTCCACGCCGTGCACGCCAAACGGGCCCACGCCTCCACCGCCGACTTCACCCCCGCTCGGGTCGCCGCCCGCTACCTGGAGGCCATCTCGTGACCGGCTTCGACGCGGTGCTCCTGTCGTACGACGAGCCGATGGCCAACTCCCTGCACTCCCGGCTCCAGCGAACGCTGGGCGGCACCGTCAAGCGCCTGCACGGCGTGCACGGGATGCGCCGGGCCTACCGGCTGTGCGCCGAGGTCGTCGACCGCGAGCAGTTCTTCCTCGCCGACGGCGACTTCGCCATCGACACCGCCTTCGACCCGGCCACGGTCGAGCCGCTGGACGACGGGGTGTCCATGCGGGTGTGGCGGGCGGTCAATCCGGTCAACGGCCTGACCTACGGCTACGGCGGGCTGAAGCTGATCCGCCGCGGTGCCCTGCGGGAGATGGGCGAGGCCGTGGACGTGCTTGCCGCTCTGCCCGGCCGGGTCGAGTTCGCCCAGCACACCGCCGGGATCACGAGGTTCAACCAGAGCCCCTTCCACGCCTGGAAGGCTGGCTTCCGCGAGTGCGCGATGCTGGCTCGCGGCAGCGAGTACGGGATGGCCGACGACGACGCCTGCCAGCGCCTTCAGGCATGGGCGACGAGCCGCAGCGGCGAGTGCGCCGCCTACGCCGCCGCCGGGGCCCGGGAAGGCGTCACCTTCGCCCGCGAAGCCGCCCGCGATCCGCAGCGGTTCGACCACCTCAACGACCCCGCATGGCTGTGCGAGAAGTTCACTGCCGCCCACGGGGATCAGGCGGTGTCCGGATGACGGGTCCGCTCGTGCTCATCGAGCCGTACGCGAACCGCCTCGGGGGACACCACCAGCGCACCCTGGTGGCCCTCGCCCAGGCCCGGCCCGGCACTCTGGTCATCGCCCCGCACGGGATCGCCGCCGAGTCGGTCCGTTCCCTGCGCGAGGCGGGTTCCCGGCTGGTCACCGGATCGGCCGGGCGGGCGGCGGGCGGTTTGCTGGCCGCCGCCCGGTTGACCGCCGCGTTCTCCGCGGCCGGACAGCGGGTCTTCCGGTCGCGCCGCTGGTCCCGCCGCCTGCGGCGGCTGCCGCACCAGGTCACCCTCCTCGCCCGCTGCCTCACCGAGGGGGCGGCCCTGCGGGCCGCCCGCCGGCTGGAGCCCGGCGCCGACGCGGTGGTGATCCTGACCGCGAGCGAGGCCCTGCACGGCGCCGCCGCCCTCCTGGGCGGCCAGCCGCACCTGCGGTTCGTCCACGAGGCGGTCACCACCGAGGACGCCGCCGTACGGCTGCTCGGCCGGCTCGCCCGCCGGGGCGAGGGGCGGGTGATCGCGGTGTATCCGACGCAGGCCGTAGCCGACCAGTTCGCCGCGACCTTCCCCGAGCTGCCCGCGGTGGTCGGCGGCTTCGCGGTCGACGACGGCCGCCGCCTGTCCGCCGCTGAACGCGAGGGCGGCCGGGCCGCGTTGGACATCCCCGCCGCCGAGGCCGTGGTCTGCCTGGTGGGCGGCTGGTGGCCCTACAAGGACATCGGCACCGTCGACTCCGCCCTGGCCCGTCTGAAGGAGCCGATGCACCTGGTGGTCACCGGCTCCCCGCTCGACGAAGCCGTCCTGAAGCGGTGGCGGGACCGGCCCGGCCTGCGGGTGCACACCGTGCCCGGCCCGGTCAGTGAAGCCGTGCTGCGGCTGGTGTATGCCGCCTCAGACGCCGCTCTGGTTACCCGCCGCCCCGGGACCGGCAAGGAATCCGGGCTCGTCATGGATGCCGCCCGCCTCGGCGTCCCCCTGATCGTCTCCGACCACGATGCGGCCCTCGCCGCCCGTCTGCACGGCCAGCCCTGGGCTCTGACGTTCACTGCCGGCGGCCCGGACGCGCTCGCCGACGCCCTGCACACCGTCATCCGCCAGCCGCCCCCGCTGCCCGGGCCCGACGCCCCCGGCCTGCTGGGCATGCGGTCGGCCGCCGGGCAGGCCGACTTCCTCACCCGCACCTTCGCCTGTCTGCGTACGAAGGAGTCCTGAATGCTGAGCACGCCTCCCGCGCTGATCGCTGTTGTCGGCCCCGTCGAGCCGCCCCTGCTGGCCGCCTGGGTCCGCCACTACCGGTGGCTGGGCGTCGAGCGGTTCCTGATCGCCTTCCACTTCCCCGACCACGTCCCCGACATCCGCCGGCACGAGCTCCAGGCCGCCGTCCGCGAGCTGGGCATCATCCCCACCGGCACCAGCACCGGCCCGTGGCACGAGCACACCAACACCCAGCTCAGGGACGCCCTGCGGCACCGGGCCGGGCCCGGCTGGCACCTGCTCGCCGACGCTGATGAGTTCCAGCAGTACCCCGCCCCGCTCGCCGAGGTGATCACCCAGGCCGACAGGGCCGGGCACCGCGTGGTCGGCGGGCTGATGCTCGACCGCGTTGCCACCAGCGGACGCCTTGCCGGCTGGCGGCCCGAAGGCGGACTCGACCTCGCCTATCCCCTCGGCGGCCACCTCACCCACCGGCTTCTGCACGGCGACCCGCGAAAGATCGTCCTCGCCTGCCACGATGTGACCGTGGCCTCCGGAAACCACCGGGCCCCCGGCCACTGTCCGGATGCGGACCGGATCTGCGCGGTCCACCACTTCAAGTGGCGCTCGGGCATCCTGGACGACCTCCGCCGACGGGTCCAACACTTCTCCACCGGCACCTGGCAGGAACACACCCCGGCCGTCCGCGACGAGGCCGACCGCCTGCTGGCCCACGTCGGCCAGCACGGCGGCGTGATCAACATCAGTGATCCCCGGTTCGCCTTCCGCCGCGTGAGCCTGGACCGATTGCCCTTCGGCTGGCCCGCGGAGGCCCGCGGCATCCTCACCAGCTGGCGGCCCTACGCGCACACGAGTCAGGACTGAGACAATGTCCGATGCTCGCGTACTCTCGTCGCGGAAGGGATGACCACGTGCCCCTCGCCGTTCTCTTGGCCGGCCTGACCGGCTCGGGGAAGACCACCGTCGCACAAGCCCTGGCCGGCCATGGCTTCACCCGGCTCTCCGTCGATGAGGAAGTCCACCGCCTCCACGGCCGCTACGGCGTGGACTACCTCGAGCACACCTACTTCGAGCGCGAGCGGCCCGTCGTCGCAGCGATCCGGCAGCGGTTCATCAAGGAGATCGAGGCCGGGAACGACGTCGTCCTGGACCACGGGCTGTGGCGCCGCAGCGAGCGCGACGCCTGGCGGCAGGCCGCACGCGAAGCGGGTGGCCACCCTCTGGTCGTCTACCTCCCCGCCGACCGAGCCGAGCTGCTGCGACGCCTGGCCGAACGCAACCAGCGCGAGGACGCCAACGCGCTGACTGTCACCCCCGAAGCCCTCGACGACTTCTTCGCCCGCTTCGACGTCCCCACCGAGGGCGAGGAGACGATCCTCTACAACGGAGACCTCGACGTACTTCTCGCAGCGATCACTGCGGCCGGAGGCGGGAGCTGAGTACGGTCACGAGGTGGAAAGCGATCAGCGACGGGGGCCCTGCCCTCCATGCGTCTGGCTGCGGGCGCTTTCGATATGGGGCACCGCCGGCCCATGCACTACGGCGATCGGAGTGGGAACACCGCTGCTGCTGCGCCTGCGTGCCGCTTCAGTCCGTCTGTTCGGTTGGGCGGCGATGCGCCAGTTGAGGACCTCGGCGGGGTTTTCGGCGCTGTCGAGTTCCC
Organism: Streptomyces sp. bgisy159; assembly: GCF_057707805.1. Classification (NCBI taxonomy): domain Bacteria; kingdom Bacillati; phylum Actinomycetota; class Actinomycetes; order Kitasatosporales; family Streptomycetaceae; genus Streptomyces; species Streptomyces sp. bgisy159. Next base: position 105,323 of record NZ_JBYIQX010000014.1, read on the forward strand.
TTTGGGCTGCGACCTCGGCCAAGAGGTGCCGGGTGTTGTGGCCGGCGGTTTCGGCGCGGGCGAGGGTAGTGGTCAGGGCGGGCCAGGCGCGATCGGCCAGGACACGGTCGGCGTGGTCGGGGATGACCGTGCGAAGGTCCTGCTCGAAGCGGCTGGTGGTTGTGTCCCGTGGCGCGCGGCGGGTGAGGTCCGCCAAGACCGGTGCGGCGGCCTCCTGATAGGCCACCTGCAGGTGGCGGAAGGCTTCCTCGACCGCTTGATCGGCCCACCGACGACCGCGAAGTCCCGGCCTACGGTACCGGTCGGCGAGGTCGTCACCGACGCCCTCCTCACGCACCTCGCCGCACGCCCCTCCAAGGAGTGGCTGTTCACGATGGAGGAGGGCGAGCCCCTCAACTATCGCCGCCGGAAGACGGAGTGGAACTGCGCCCGCAGGGCGCTCCAGGCGGCCGAGAACGAGGTCGCCGAGCAGGAGGCCGCAAGCCCGTCGAGCTGCCGCACATGGTCACCCACGACCTGCGGCACTTCTACGCCTCCGCGCTCATCGCCGGTGGCGCGAGCGTCAAGCAGGTGCAGCTCGTTCTCGGGCACGCGTCCGCCGTCATCACCTTGCGGATCTACGCGCACCTGTGGCCCGGGGAAGAAGACCGCACCCGGGCCGTCATGGACGCCGTGCTCGGCGGCCTGCGGACCGGGTGCGGACAGGTAGGCGGCATGACCCGCGAAACCGCAGGTCAGAACGCCTAACCAGAGATCAAGCCTTCTTGGTCTCCCAGAAGATCTTGTCGATCTCGGCGATGAGCTCCAGGGCCTTCTCGCCGGTCTTCGGGTCGGTGGACGCCTTGGCGGCCGAGAGGGCCTTCAGGGTGTCGTTGACCAGGACGTGCAGCTGCGGGTACTTCTCGAAGTGCGGGGGCTTGAAGTAGTCGCTCCACAGGACCGACACATGGTGCTTGGCCAGCTCGGCGCGCTGCTCCTTGATGACCGTGGCGCGAGCCTGGAAGTGCGGGTCGTCGTTGGCGGCCATCTTCTCCTGTACGGCCTTCACCGACTCCGCCTCGATGCGGGCCTGGGCCGGGTCGTACACACCGCAGGGCAGGTCGCAGTGCGCGCTGACCTTGACCTTGGGAGCAAACAGGCGGGAAAGCATGCAGCGTTCCTTCCTCGTGATCGTCTTCTCAGGTGGGACATTACTCCGTGAGCGACGGGTTTTCGCGAGTGCCCCCTTGGGCTTAGGACAAAAGTCCGGGGTGAGACTGGGACTGGTGGAGGAACGGACAGGGGAGGTGCCGGCGATGCCGGAGCTGTCGCAGGAGACCGGGCAGGGGCGCACGGGCGCGCCGTTCGGGCTGGCCGAGGTGACCGGTCCGTCCATGGTGCCCACGCTGCACGACGGTGATCAGCTGCTCGTGCGGTACGGCGCCCGGGTGCGGGCCGGCGACGTGGTCGTACTGCGGCACCCGTTCCAACAGGACCTCCTGGTCGTGAAACGGGCCGTGGAGCGCCGGGACGGGGCGTGGTGGGTGCTCGGGGACAACGCGTACGCAGGGGGCGACAGCACGGACTACGGGCCCGTGCCGGACGAGCTGATCCTGGGCCGGGTCCGGTTCAGGTACCGGCCGCGCCGGACGGGTCAGCGCTCGCCGATCGCCGTACTGCGGTGGGTCCTCTCGGCCGCCCGGCCGGTCCTCTCCGACCGGTCCGCCGCCAGGCGCTTGCGGGCCCGGTAGGCGGCCACGTTCGCCCGGGTGGCGCAACGGTCGGAGCAGTATCGCCGGGAGCGGTTGGTCGAGGTGTCCAGGTAGGCGTTGCGGCAGGGGGGCGCCTCGCACAGGCCGAGGCGGTCCACCCCGTACTCGGTCAGGTGGAAGGCCAGGCCCATCGCGGCGATCGCCGCGTAGCCCGCCGTCGCGTTCGACGGGTGGTCGGCCAGGTGCATGTGCCACAGGGGGCGGCCGTCGTCGTCACGGTGGTCGTGGCCGGAGATCTGCGGGCTCACCGGGAACTCCAGCAGCAAGGAGTTCAGCAGGTCCACGGCCAGCGTCTCGTCGCCGCCGTCCGCGGCCTCGAAGACGGCGCGCAGCCGGGCCCGTACCGAACGGAAGCGGGTCACGTCGGCGTCGGCGGCGCGGCGGGCCGCCGACTGGTTGGCCCCGAACAGTTCCCTGACGGCCTCGATCGAGGTCAGGGAGTCCTTGCCCCGGACCGGTTCCTCGGTGTTGACGAGGCGAACGGCATAGTCCGAGTAATAGGCCAGTTCCACATGTAGTCCTTACGGATGGGCTCTATGGTCATGTCGGCGGTCGGGTAACACCTGATCGTGCTTCCAGGGTATTACGTGCGAGTGTCGGGGGAGACGTGGCGATTCCGCATGATGCTGGACACGGGGGAGCCCTTCGGCGGTTCCGGGGGTCGACGCCGTCGAGGCCGGACACCTGCCGCTCGTGCCGGGCGGCGCGCCGCGTCCGGCGGCGGGCATGACGAAGGGGCGGTACGCGCAGTCGTACCGCCCCTTCGCCTTCGGCCGTTACAGCACCTTCGACAGGAAGGCCTGCGTCCGCTCGTGCTGCGGGTTCGTCAGCACCTCGCGCGGGTTGCCGGACTCGACGACCACGCCGCCGTCCATGAAGACCAGGTTGTCGCCCACCTCGCGGGCGAAGCCCATCTCATGGGTGACGACCACCATCGTCATGCCGGACTCGGCCAGGTCGCGCATGACGTCCAGGACGTCACCGACCAGCTCCGGGTCGAGCGCCGAGGTCGGCTCGTCGAACAGCATCAGCTTCGGGTCCATCGCCAGCGCCCGGGCGATGGCCACCCGCTGCTGCTGGCCGCCGGAGAGCTGCGTCGGGTAGTTGCCGGACTTGTCGGCCAGCCCGACCTTCTCCAGCAGCTCCAGTGCGCGCGCTCGCGCCTGGGACCTGCTGACGCCCTTGACCTGGACCGGCGCCTCCATGACGTTCTCGACGGCCGTCATGTGCGGGAACAGGTTGAACCGCTGGAACACCATGCCGATGTCCCGGCGCTTCAGCGCCACCTCGCTGTCCTTGAGCTCGTAGAGCTTGTCGCCCTTCTGGCGGTAGCCGACCAGTTCGCCGTCGACGTACAGCCGGCCGGCGTTGACCTTCTCCAGGTGGTTGATGCACCGCAGGAAGGTCGACTTGCCCGAGCCGGACGGGCCGATCAGGCAGAACACCTCACCGGCGTTGACCTGCAGGTCGATGCCCTTGAGGACCTCGATCGGGCCGTAGGACTTGTGGACGCCCTCGGCCTTGACCATGGGCGTGGCGGTCTGCGTCATGCCGTGACCCCCTTCGGGCGGCGCGCGGGCAGCACGGCGGCCCGGAAGCGCTGGAGCGGAGTCGGGGGCAGGGTCCGGCTGGAGCCGCGGGCGTAGTACCGCTCGATGTAGTACTGCCCGACGCTCAGGACCGAGGTCATGATCAGGTACCAGGTGGCGGCGAGGAAGTACATCTCCACCGTGGAACCCGCGTGCTGACCGATGTCCTGGGCCTCCTTGAACAGGTCGTAGTACTGCACCGCCGAGACGAGCGAGGTCGTCTTCAGCATGTTGATGACCTCGTTGCCCGTCGGCGGCACGATCACGCGCATCGCCTGCGGGATCACGATCCGGCGCAGCGTCTTGCCGTGGCTCATGCCCAGGGCGTGTGCCGCCTCGGTCTGGCCCTCGTCGACCGAGAGCAGACCGGCCCGGCAGATCTCGGCCATGTACGCGGCCTCGTTGAGGCCCAGGCCGAGCAGCGCCGTCAGCAGCGGCGTCATGAAGGACGACCAGTAGTCCTTGTAGATCGGACCCAGGTTGATGTACTCGAAGACCAGGCCCAGGTTGAACCAGACGAACAGCTGGACCAGGACCGGGGTGCCGCGGAAGAACCAGATGTAGAACCAGGCGATGGACGAGGTCACCGGGTTCTTCGACAGGCGCATCACGGCGAGCAGGATGCCGCCGGCGATACCGATCACCATGGAGAGCACGGTGAGCAGCAGGGTGTTCCAGACGCCGTCGAGGATGCGGTCGTCGAAGAAGTAGTCGGGGATCGCGCCCCAGTTGATCTTGCCTTGGGCGAAGGCGTAGACGACCGCGCCCAGCAGGGCGACGGCGACGATCGCGGACACGTAGCGTCCCGGGTGCCGGACCGGAATGGCCTTGATGGCCTCCGGCCCGGCAGGGGGCGCCGCGTCCGGACCGTCCGTCTTGTTGACGTCAACAGTCACGGGTGGTGCCTTTCAGAGCCGAGTCGAACGGGGCGGTTCAGGAGCCGCCGTTGATCTTGGCCTCGGTGACCGCGCCGTCCGAGACGCCCCACTTCTCGATGATCTTCTTGTACTCGCCGTTGTCGATGATCGCCTGGAGCGCGGCCTTCAGGGCGTCCCGCAGCTGGGTGTTGTCCTTGGCGACGGCGATGCCGTACGGACCGGCCTCGACCTGGTCGCCGACGATCTCGAAGTACTTGCCGCCGCCCGCGTTCTTCACCGAGTACGCGGCGATCGGGAAGTCGGCGGAGACCACGTCCGCGCCCTTGGCGCGCATCCGGGTCTCGGCCTCCGGGTTGGTGGCGAAGTCCTCGATCTTGAGGGTTTCCTTGCCGGCCTTCTGGCACTTCTCCGCCTGGTCCTTGGCCAGGTCGTGGGAGAAGGTGTTGCGCTGCACGGCCATGGTCTTGCCGCACAGGTCGTCCCAGGTCTTGATGCCCTTGGTGTCGCCCTTGTTCGTGTAGAGGGAGACGCCGGCCGTGAAGTAGTCGACGAAGTCGACGCCCGTGCCGACCTTCTTGCCCGTCTCGGAGTCGATGCCTTCCTGGCGGGACTTGGTGTCGGTCATGGCCGACATGGCGACGTCGTAGCGCTTGGACGCCAGACCGCCGATGAGCGTGTCGAACGTGCCGTTCTGGAACTCGAACTTCACGCCGAGCTGCTGGCCCATGGCCTCGGCGATGTCCGGGTCGATGCCGACGGTCTTGCCGGAGTCGTCCTTGAACTCGACCGGCGCGTACGCGATGTCCGAACCGACCCGGATGACGCCCTTGTCACGGATCGACTGCGGCAGCTTGGCGGCCAGGGGGGCGCTGCTCGTGCCCGCGGTGTCGCTGCTGCCCGAGTCCTTGTCCTTGGTCTGGTCACCGCAGCCGGTGAGAATCAGCGCGCCCGCGACCGCGAGGGAACCGACCGCAGCCAGGCGGGTGCGCGCGGCGGTCGTACGTCGGGTGGAGCTTGCGGTCATGGTGGGTTCCTCCGGCGGATGGATGGAGTTGCCGATGGGTCGACGAGAGCACACACCTTCGGGTGTCGCGACCTCGTGTGATTACGGCATCTTGCCATTCGGACTGCGCCATTCAGGGGCACCGCTATGTCAAAATCGGATAACGGGAGACCCCCGAACCACACCACTCCGGTACAACACGACCGCATCTTCTCCGGGAATCAAGGCTTCCAGCCGGAAAATCTTCGGCCTATCTCAGCATGTGGGCGAATGTGGTGGCATCTGTTCGTGTCACTTGGGTCCCTGTCGAGGGTTTGTCCAGTACTTGTCCGGTTTTTCGCCCATGAGTCATGTCACTGGCGCGGGACGGTGCTGACGTCACGCGGAGCGCCTCGCCGGCGACGCTGTGGAACATCCACAGACCGGGGAATGTGAGGTTGCACGGAATGGACTCGTCGCGGGTGGTGTCCGTCCGGTAAGAAAGTGCTTTACACCCCTCATCCGGGGCTCAGAGCGCGTGTGCGGCGCGCTCGTCGCGTATCTGCCCGTATGCATCGACAGGGCGGTGCGCGGTCCCGCCCGCCCCTCAACCAGGGGCGGCCACCCTCAACCACGCAGACCTAAGGGGTAAGACACAGTGTCAGCGGAGATCGTGAATCCTCGCAGTGAGAACACGGCCGACCAGGCCGATCAGGCGGGCCATGCCGGCCCCGGGGGCGGTGCGGAGCCCCTCGACTCCTTCGACCCGGCGTTCGCGCTGCACCGGGGCGGCAAGATGGCCGTCCAGGCCACCGTCCCCGTCCGTGACAAGGACGACCTGTCCCTGGCGTACACGCCCGGCGTCGCGCGGGTGTGCACCGCCATCGCCGAGCAGCCGGAACTGGTCCACGACTACACCTGGAAGTCCCAGGTCGTCGCCGTCGTCACCGACGGAACGGCGGTGCTGGGGCTCGGCGACATCGGGCCCGAGGCCTCCCTCCCCGTGATGGAGGGCAAGGCCATCCTGTTCAAGCAGTTCGGCGGCGTCGACGCCGTCCCGATCGCCCTCGCGTGCACCGACGTCGACGAGATCGTGGAGACCGTCGTCCGGCTCGCTCCCTCGTTCGGCGGCGTGAACCTGGAGGACATCTCGGCACCGCGCTGCTTCGAGGTCGAGCGCCGGCTGCAGGAGCGGCTGGACATCCCGATCTTCCACGACGACCAGCACGGCACGGCCGTCGTGACGCTGGCGGCGCTGCGCAACGCGGCGCGGCTCAGCGGGCGCGAGCTCGGGCAGCTGCGCGCCGTCATCTCCGGCGCCGGCGCGGCCGGTGTGGCCATCGCGAAGATGCTGGTCGAGGCCGGTATCGGCGATGTGGCGGTCGCGGACCGCAAGGGTGTCGTCTCGGCCGACCGGGAGGACCTGACGCCGGTGAAGCGGGAGCTCGCCGGGTTCACCAACAAGGCCGGCATCAGCGGACCGCTGGAGAAGGCCCTCGCGGGCGCCGACGTGTTCATCGGGGTCTCCGGCGGGACGGTGCCGGAAGAGGCCGTCGCCACCATGGCCCAGGGCGCGTTCGTCTTCGCCATGGCCAACCCGAACCCCGAAGTGCACCCGGAGGTCGCCCACAAGTACGCGGCCGTGGTCGCCACCGGGCGCTCCGACTTCCCGAACCAGATCAACAACGTGCTCGCCTTCCCCGGCATCTTCGCGGGGGCGCTCCAGGTCCGCGCCTCGCGGATCACGGAGAGCATGAAACTGGCCGCCGCCGAGGCGCTGGCCTCGGTGGTCGGTGACGACCTCGCCGCCGACTACGTCATCCCCTCGCCGTTCGACGAGCGGGTGGCGCCGGCGGTGACGGCCGCGGTCGCGGCGGCGGCCCGGGCCGAGGGCGTCGCCCGGCGCTAGCTCCGGCGTCGGCCTTCACCGCGTTCCCCGCCCGTCCGCTCGCCTGGCCGGAGGGGCGAGAAACCGCCTGTGGGTGCGGGGCCCGTGCTTCGGCGGCTGTTCCCTCCGGGGACGGCCGCTCGCACGGGCCCCGCGCCCGTTTTCCGTCCGGCGCGACGCGCGGCCCTCGTGCGGCGGCAGGCAAGAGGGTGTGTGTCACACACGGCCGGTGTTTCTCGCGGGCCCCGGGGCGCCTATCGTCGGCTGCATGTTCGCTGTCTACGCCGCCCGTATCGACCGTGACCAGCCGCTTTCCGGACTGGAGTTGGGGGAGCGGCCCGCCCCCGAGGCCCGGCCCGGCTGGAGTGTCGTCGACGTCCGGGCTGCTTCCCTCAACCACCATGACCTCTGGTCGCTCCGGGGCGTCGGCCTCCCCGAGGAGCGACTGCCGATGATCCTCGGCTGTGACGCCGCCGGCGTCGACCAGGACGGCAACGAGGTCGTGCTCCACTCCGTCATCGGGCAGACGGGCCACGGTGTCGGCCCCGACGAGCCGCGCTCCATCCTCACCGAGCGCTACCAGGGCACCTTCGCCGAGCGCGTCGCCGTGCCGACCTGGAACATCCTGCCCAAGCCCAGGGAACTCTCCTTCGCCGAGGCCGCCTGCCTGCCGACGGCCTGGCTGACCGCCTATCGCATGCTGTTCACCAACGCCGGCGTGCGGCCGGGGGACTCGGTGCTGGTGCAGGGCGCGGGCGGCGGCGTCGCCACGGCGGCGATCGTGCTCGGCAAGGCGGCGGGCCTGCGGGTCTTCGCCACCAGCCGGGACGAGGCCAAGCGCAAGCGGGCGCTGGAGCTGGGGGCCGTGGAGGCCTTGGAGTCCGGGGCGCGGCTGCCGCAGCGGGTCGACGCCGTGATCGAGACCGTCGGTGCCGCGACCTGGTCCCACTCGGTGAAGTCGCTGAAGCCCGGCGGGACGCTGGTGATCTCCGGCGCGACCAGCGGCGACCGGCCCTCCCACGCCGAGCTGACCCGGATCTTCTTCCTCGAACTGAAGGTCGTCGGCTCCACCATGGGCACCAAGGACGAGTTGGAGGATCTGCTGGCGTTCTGCGCGGCCACCGGGGTCCGGCCCGTGATCGACGAGGTGCTGCCGATGGAGCGGGCCCGCGAGGGCTTCGAACGGCTCGCGTCCGGCGACCAGTTCGGGAAGATCGTGCTCAGCAACGGCTGAGCGCCGGTTTGGCTTCCTGCGTCCATGGCCGACCCGGCCTCTCCGGGTCGGCCATCGCTTTCGTCAACGAAGGTTGACAGGTCGCGAGTGTCAACCTATGTTGACACGCATGACCGAAGCAACGGATCTCGCCGAGCGTGCCGGCGATCGTGATCCCCGGGTCGGGCTGCGCGCCGTGGCCGCCCTGCGCAGGCTGCTGGAGCAGCTGGAGGCGGTGCAGGTGCGCAGCGCACGCCGGCAGGGGTGGTCGTGGCAGGAGATTGCCGCGGAGCTCGGTGTCAGCAGGCAGGCCGTGCACAAGAAGTACGGGAGGCAGTGATGTTCGAGCGGTTCACCAAGGACGCCCGGGACGTGGTACGGGGCGCCGTCGAGCACTGCGAGCGGGCAGGGGCCGGGAGTGTCGAGCCCGAGCATCTGCTGCTCGCCCTCCTCGACCGGGAGGCGAGCCGGGCCGCCTTCGCGCTGGCCGCGCTCGGGGTCGCGCAGCGGAAGGACGCCGTGCGGGAAGCGCTGGCAGAGACCAGGCGGCGGGCGGGACTGACCCGGGCCGAGGCAGAGGCGCTCGCCGGTCTCGGCATCGACGTGTCCGCCATCGTCTCCCGGGTGGAGGAGGTGCACGGGGTCGGGGCGATGGCCGGTGACATCAAGGAGCGTGGCTGGTGGTCCGGGCGCCGGTCCTTCGGCCGTGACGCCAGGACCGCGCTGGAGCAGTCCCTGCGCCTCGCCCTCGCCCACCGCGACCGGCACATCGGTGACCAGCACATCCTTCTCGCCCTCACCGTCCGCCCCGGCGTCGCCGCGGAGGTGCTCGCCGATCACGGGGTGACTCATGAGTCGGTGTGCCGGGTGCTCTACGGGCAGGGAGGAGCGGAAGGCCGGGAGGCCGGGTAGGGCGTTGGAGGTGGTGGCCCCGCGCCTCAGGTGGGCGGTGGTGCGCTGTTCAAGGGCCGGGGTGGTGCCGGGAGCGGGTCTCCGGGTGGACCGTACGGCGCGGGACCGGGGCCCGCCTGGCGCGGCGACCGGTGCCGTCGCGCCAGGCGGGCGTCCGCGCTGTGGGTGTCACGCCTTCGGCGCGCGCAGTATCGCCCCGATGCGGGCCGCCGCCGATGACAGGTGGCGGCGGGCGTCGCGGAGCTGGTCCTGGGTGACGCCGTGGTCGCGGGCCGCGTCCCGGATGTCGTCGCGGAAGCGGTCCAGCAGGCGGTCGAGGTCGCGGGCCGGATCATCGCCGCCGGGCTCATGGGCCCAGGCCGGCTCATAGGCGGCCGGGAAGTCCTCCGGTGTGGTCTCGTACTGCGGCGGTCCGGACGGCGCGGTGGACTTCGCCGCGCCCCCGGCGCCCGCCGGCCCGGTGCGGCCGAAGCCGAAGTCCTTGCCGAAGTCGCCGAACTCCTTGGCCAGCTCCGTCAGGCCCTCGCGCAGGCCGTTCGGCCAGTCGCCGCGTGCGAATCGGTCCTGGACCTGTTCCTGGACCCGGCGGGCGATCCGCTGCACCTCGTCCTGCGCCTCCTTGGCCTGGCGGCGGGCCCGCTGGGCCTCCTCGCGGGCGCGGCGGCTCTCGTCCTTGGCGCGGCGGGCCTGCTCCTTCCACTCCTGCCTGGCCCGGCGCATCTCCTCCTTCGCAGCCCGCCACGCGTCCTTGTCCGACGGCTCGGTGAACCCGGCCGCTGCACTCTCCTCGCCGCCCCCCGGCCCGTTGCCCTGTCGGGCCCGAGAGGCCGCCGCCCGCATCTCGCGGCGCAGATCGCCGGCCGCGCCGCGCACATCGGCCCGGATCTCCGCGGCCAGCTCCGCCACCGACTCACGGATCTCCAGCTCCAGGTCGGCCAGCTCGCCGCTGCGGTCGGCCAGCTCGGCCCGGCCCGCGTCCGTGATGGCGTACACCTTGCGGCCGCCCTCGGTGGTGTGGGTGACCAGCCCTTCGGCCTCCAGCTTGGCCAGGCGGGGGTAGACGGTGCCCGCCGAGGGGGCGTAGAGGCCCTGGAAGCGTTCCTCCAGGAGGCGGATCACCTCGTACCCGTGGCGCGGGGCCTCGTCCAGCAGCTTCAGCAGGTACAGGCGCAGGCGGCCGTGGGCGAAGACGGGGGGCATGTCAGAGCACCTTCTTGTCGGTCGTGCCGTCGGCCGGGGTGTCGGTGGGGTCGGCGGACGATGCCTCGTCCCGGCCGGCTGCGGCATTCTCCCCCGAACCGGGAGCCGTGCCGTCCGCCGGGCGGGCCGGTCCCGCCTGCCGCGGGCGGTCCTCCTGCGGCCTGCCGCCCTGAGGCGCGTCGCCTTGAGACCTGTCGCCTTGAGACCTGTCGCCTTGAGGCCTGTCGCCCCGCGACTCGTCGTCCCAGGGTCCGTCGTCTCGTGGCCCGGCCTCCCGTTGCCCGGCTTCCCGTGGATCGTCGTGCGGCGGCCCGTCGTCCCGTGGCCCGGCCTCCCCCGGCTCATCCTCCGTCTGCGGGCGGCGCAGGAGGGCGATGGACCCCGAGACGGTCGTCGCTTTCAGCCGGCCACTGCCCGCGCCCAGGCGACCGGTGATGCGCTTGGCGCCCCACTGGCCGGCGACCCGGAGGTCCTCGAACGCGTTGGAGACCGCGCCGCTCGCGGTGTTGGCCTCCACCCGGGCGTCCGCCGGGTGCGGCAGCCTGATCGCGATCTCGCCGGAGACGCTGGTCAGAGCGATGTCCGTGGGCCCGCTCGTCGGATCCAGGTCTACGATCATGGAGCCGCTGACCGACTCGGCCCGCACCGAGGAGCCCGCCTCGACCACGGTCAGGTCGCCGGAGACCGAGTTGTAGCGCAGGTCCCCGGTGAGGGCCTGGGCCTCGACGCTGCCCGAGACCGTGTCCGCGCGGACCGGGCCGGAGAGGCCGACCAGGGTGGTGTCGCCGGTGACGCCCTTGACCTCGGTGCGTCCGGCCAGCCCTGAGACCATCGCCGCAGCTCCGACCACACCCACCTCCACGCGCGTGTCCACCGGGACGGCCAGGGAGACCACGGCGCTGCGCCGCCAGCCCTTGCGGTCGAGCCACTTCAGGAAGCCCTTCCAGGGCAGGTCCTCGTACGCCACCGTCAGGATGCCGTCCCGGTGGGTGACCACCAAGGGCGGTCCCTCGATCCGCGAGACCTCCAGCCGGGCGGAGCCCTCCTCCGCGCCCACCACGTTCACCGTGCCGTTGACGACACGGACCTGCAGGTCGCGCACGGGCTCGTCGAAGGAGAGCCTCGTGGGCTCGGCTACGGACCACTCGGACATGGTGCGGACCTCCTGGGCGGAGCGGAACGGCGATCACGGCGACGCGCCATATCGCGTCTTTCCTCAACACGATATATCGCGGTGCCGTGAAGTCAAGACACCCGTTCTGGTGATCGCGACCGCCTAAAGATGACGAATTGTCCTAGCGTGTGAGCATGCCGACGGAAGTCACCGCCCCAGGAGCCCTGCTGCTGTGCCGAGCGGGTCCCCACTCCGTCGCCCCCGCCGCCCACCTCCTGCGGGAGCCGATGCTGCTGGCCCGGGCCGGTGACGAGTGGAGCGTCCTCGTCCCCGAGGGCACGCCCTGGCAGCACGGTGAGGAACCGGTCGACCGTGTCCTCACGGGCTGGGCCACCGCCCTCGCCGTCGGGGCGCCCTGGCCCGTGCTGGCGCTGTGGTGGGACGCGGACCGGGCCGGCTGTCTCCTCGCCACCGGCTTCCGCCGACCGGTCGCCTACGTCTGGCTCGCTCCCGGCACCGCGGCCGGTGAGGACGAGGCGATGCGGACTTTCGCCGCCCGGCTCGGGCTCGACCCCGTCCTCGACATGCAGGCGCTGGAACGGCTCACCCGGCCCGACGCCGAGGCCGACGCCCGCTCCCGGCTGCTCGGGCTGCTCGCCGTTCTCGCCCGCGCGGGCGTCTCGCTTCCGCCGGGGCTCACCCCCGGCGAGCCGGCCGACCGCCTGAGTGCCGCCGTCCGGGGCCGCCCCGACGTCCGGCAGATCGCATGGCGGGGGTGGCGGGAGACGGTCCGTGCGGAGCTGGACGCCGTCGAGGGCACCCCGCTCGGTCACTGGCTGCCCCGGACCGGCAGTCCACGCGCGCGTGCCCTCGCGTCCGCCCAGGTGGCCGCCGGTCTTCCCCTCACCGCCTGGGCCCTGCGTCGCCGCAGCCCCGGCTGGCTCGTCGCGGGCGCGCTGCTGCTGGCCCACGGGGCGCTGGGGCTGGTGTACGACGCTGGGCGAGGGCGAGGGCGGAGTACGGCTCAGGGCTGAGGGGGGTGCGGGGCGCGGTTGAGGAGCGCGGGTCGGGGTCGGGGTCGGTCGGTCCGGCTCAGCGGATCCGGTCGTAGACGAGGGCCAGCGTCCCGTGTTCGCCCGCCGTCTGGCTGACGAGGGTCCATTCGCCGGTGGGCAGGCCGTCCTCGAAGAGCCGCGGGCCGCCCCCGAGGAAGACCGGGAAGACGGTGAGGGCCAGCCGGTCGACCCGGTCGGCCGCCAGCAGCGCCTTGATGACGCTCGCGCTGGCCAGGACCAGCACGTCACCGCCTTCGGTGTCCTTGAGGTCGGTGACGACCTCGTCGGTCGGCTTGTCGACGATCGTCGTCCGTTCCCAGGGTGCCTGGTCCAGCGTGGAGGACAGGACGACCTTGTCGGTGTCGACGAGCCACTGCGCGAAGGCCTCGTCCCGAGGGTCGGCGCCCTCCATGCCGATGACGGTGGGCCAGAAGCCCAGGAAGCCCTCGGCGTTCACGCGGCCGAGCAGAGCCGTGGTCGCCGTCCGGTGCAGGCTCGCCAGGTGGTCGCGGGCGACGTCGGTCACGGCGTAGGGCATCACCCAGCGCATGTCCAGCGGGTTGTCCGGGCGGCGTAGCGGCCGTCGAGGGAGAGGGCCATGTTCGTGACGATGCGGCGGCCGTTGCCATGCTCGGTCATGTGGGGCTCCCTTTGCTGGTGCTGGTGCTGGTGCTGGTGCTGGTGCTGGTGCTGCTGTCGGTGCCGTTGGTGTCTCCGGTGCGTTCGGAGCCGTCGCTGTCACCGGTGTCGTGTGCGGACGCGTGTGCATGTGCGTTCGCGTGCTCGTGAAGGGCCCCCGCGAGCCTGTCCAGGCTCTGGCCGAAGCCGATCTCGATGCCGGCGACGAAGTCCGCGGACTCGACGGTGCTGTCGCTGATGCGCCAGTGGACGTCGAGGTCGGTGCCGGTGCCTGTGCCTGTGTCCGCGCCGGTGTCCACGGGCCGGAGGTCCATGCGCACGTGTGCGGTGAACGCGGGGCGGTCGCCGGGAAGCAGCGGGCTGAGGCGGTAGGCGAGGTGCTCGGCGGGGCGCAGGTCGTCGACGACGCCCCGCGCCCGGCCGGCAGCCAGGTCGGATCCGTCGGCGTCCTCGGCGTCCTCGGCGTCGCGGTACGTCTGGGCGATGCGCCCTCCGGGCCGAGCCTCGAAGACGAGTTCGCTGAGGCGCAGGTCTTCGGGGGTCCACCAACGGGCGAGCAGGGCGGTCTCGGTCAGGTGGCGCCAGACCCGTTCGGGGCTTTCCGGCAGCGAGCGGTGGAAGGCGAAGGTCCGGCCGTCCGCCCATCCCGCTTCCTGCGCGGCGAGCCGCTCGGCGTCCAGGGCGAGCCCATGGCGGTCGTACGTCGCGCGGGAGCCGCCCGCTGTTCGCTCGGACCTGTCGGAACCGTGGGAGCTGTCGGAACTGCCGGCGCTGTCGGCGCTGTCGGCGAGTCGGGCCAGGGCGGCCGCCAGGTCCCGTAGGGGGGTGGGGCTCAGTGCGTAGACGTGGCGCCGGCCGGTGCGCTGGGAGGTCACGATGCCGGCGCGTTCGAGGGTCTGCAGGTGCTTGGTCGTCTGGGGCTGGCGTGCCTCGGCCAGCTGGGCGAGAACGCCGACCGAGCGAGGGCGCTCGGCCAGCAGGCCCACGAGCCGCCAGCGGGCCGGGTCGGCCAGTGCGGCGAGGAGTGCGTCCATGAGGTCGAGTATTCCCGGCGGTGAATATTCTCGTCAAGGAATATGTCTTCGCCTCTCCGGACACGGGAAGACCCCGCACGGATCACTCCCTGCGGGGTCTTCCCGTGTCCGGCCGTGTCCGGCCGCCGGGGGCCGGGGCTACATGTCGTCCTCGTCGTCCTCGTCGTCCAGGCGGGCCAGCCACGTCGCGAGGCGTTCCACCGGGACCTCGAAGTCCGGGTTCAGGTCGACGAACGTACGCAGTTGCTCGGCGAGCCACTCGAAGGTGATCTCCTCCTCGCCGCGCCGCTTCTCCAGTTCCTCGATGCCGCGGTCGGTGAAGTACATGGATCGTGCTCCGTCGTCGGTCGCAGGGGTGTCGCAGGGGTTGGGTTCCGTCCCCGAGGGAAGGACCCTGTTCCTGCGAGAGGAGAGAGGTCCTGTGCTCCGGAGGAGGGGGACAGGAAAAGGATAGGTGCCCGGAGCACCGGGGGGAGACGGGGAGCGGGGGAGCATCATGAGCCAGGAAACGACGCGGGTGGCGCGGATCGCGTTACCGGACGGGACACCCGTGTGGGCGCGGATATCCGGCGCCGAGGAGCTGACCGCGGCGGCCGGGCAGCCCGGAGAGGCCGGCCGGGTACACGGCGGGTCCGGGCAGCTTTCGTACAGCGACACCGGCTTCACCGACCGGGTCGAGGCGAGCGTGGAGAGCCTGCACGCGCTGATCACCGGGGTCGCCCGCTCACTGGCGGAGCCGCTGCGCGCGGTGCGGCCCGACGAGGTGAGTGTCGAGTTCGGCATCGAGCTGACCGCGAAGGCCGGGAAGGTCGTCGGGCTGCTCGCCGACGGCGAGGCGAAAGCCGGCATCACGGTCACCCTCACCTGGAACAGCGGCCCACCCGGCCCGCAAGCACCGGCGCGTACGGGCGCGTCCCCCGGCGCCCCGGCGCACGGGGGCGCCGACTCCGCCGCCGGTGGGGGCGTGGCATGACGTACGGGCACGACGGGGGCGCATCGGCCGGCCTGGATGACGCCCATCGTGCGCTGCGTGACCTCGTGATGGCGGCCACCGTGCGCATCCATCGCACAGACGTCGGGTATGCCCCTGACGGACCGGGCACCTTCCTCGGCAGCGGATTCTTCATCGCCCCGAACTGGGTGCTGACCTGCGCACACGTGGTGCACGGCGGGGAGGGGGGCGAGATCACCGTGGTCTATCAGCGCGGTCCCCAGCAGGGCGCCTCCGCAGTCCCCGGCGAGGTCGTGGCGACCCTCCCGGAGCGGCTCGACGGGCCCCCGGCCGGGAGCTGGCCCGCGCCCGATCTGGCCCTGGTGCGGCTGCGCGAACCCGTCGGCCACGACTGCGTGTACGTGTCCGAGCGGCCGACGGCGTACTACAGCGAGGGCAAGGTGCTCTACGCCGGGTGGACGGTGGTGGGTGGACAGCTGCAGGTCCTGGACGGCCCGATCGAGGTCCAGGGCACCATCGGCGGCTGGACGACGGGCGTGCAGATGCGCCTCGGCCACAACGACCTGCCGCCGGGGGTCTCGGGCGGGCCGGTGATAGATCCGGTGCGTGGCGAGGTCATCGGCGTGCTGAAGTCCCGCGCCGACCACGGCCGGGGCGGTACGTCCACGGGCGTCGAGCGGTTGCGGACGCTGCCCGTGCCGCACGGCGCGGTGGCGGCCGAGCACGACGACGTCTACCAGGCGGTCTTCCACGCGCACGACCGCTACCACCGCGACCGCCAGCTGCCCACCGACTCCCGGCGGCCGACCTGGGTGGACGCCCAGAGCCGGCTCAAGGTGCGCCCGGGACGCACGCTGAGTCCCGACGAGCGCACCGAACTGCTCGGCCGGCTGGCCGCGTTACCGCCGCCGGTCAGCACCCGCAGCCTGCTCGACGTCGTCGACGCGTTGCCCACCGGGCAGGACCCGCACGCGTTGCCCGCGCCGCGTGGCTGGCGTGACGGGCTGGGGCTGCTGTACGAGGGCTCGCGGGACGACGGGGCGCTGAAGCTCGTCCTCGACTACGCGATGGGGGTGCTGGGCGCCGAACGCCCGCCCACGCCGAGTTCCCTGGCCGCCGAGCGGGCGCTGTGGGACTGGGTCCGCCAGGCCGCGGCCGGCCTCGACAGCGGGTATCGCGCCGGCCTCGCCCGCCGGTGGATCGAACTCTCCGGTCTGCGCCGCCTCCGGGTCCCGAACGCCCGCACCTCCGGCACCCACGCCGGCCCCTACGACGGGACCCGTGCCGACGCCCCCGACGGGACCGCCGCGGGTCTCTACGACGGGGGCCGTGCCGGCACCCCCGACGGGACCGCCGCGGGCCTTTACGACGGGACCCGTGCCGGGACCCCCGACGGGACCCACGTCGGCAGCGGCGCCGAGGCCGATGCCGAGGCTCGTCCGACGAGCGGAGAGCCGGGACCGGGCCAGGACTTCGGCGCCGGTCGGGCGTACGGGCCCGGTCGGGCGTACGGGCCTGGCCAAGAGCATGGGCCTGGTCAGGGGCGCGGGCCTGGTCAGGAACCCGGCCCCGACCAGGAACCCTCCCTCGACGGCCGCCGCACCCTGCCCGGTCCCGAGCCCGGCCCTGCCGGCCACCCTGCGCCGCCCGGCTCCGCCGACCACGCGCTCCCTGGCCCCGCATCCGGCCCCGCCGGCCTCCTCCTGCCGGGACCAGCGCCCGCCCCCGACAGCCTCCCCCCGCTCGCCCCCGATCCCGACAGCCGCCCCCTTCTCGACCCCGCCCGTGACGGCGGCCTCACCCCACCGCCGCAGGCGCCCACTCCCCACAGCCACACCCGGCTCGACCTCGGCGCCCGCCCCTTCGCCGCAACCCCACGAGACCTCGGCCACCCCGACCACCGTGGTCACCCCGACCACCCCCATCACCCCGACCGTCCCCACGACCCCGCCCCACCCCGCCTCTCCATCCTGCTGGAGGTGCTGCGCCGGGGCTGGGAGCCGGACCGGTGTGACTGGTCGGTCAGTGTGGCGCGGTCCGACGGGGAGGCGCTGCGGCTGTACGAGGCCGAGCGGACCGCTCTCAACGAGTTGCCGGCGCGGGTCGCGGAGCCGCTCACCGAGGCGTTCCGGCGCTGTGACGAGCCGGACCGGCCCGCGACGCTCCAGGCGGCACTGCCGCACCTGTTGCTCGCGCTGCCGGTGGACGCCTGGCGACTGCGTCCCGGCGACCCGCCGTTGGGCGTGCAGCGCCCGGTCGTGGTGCGCTGCTCGGACCGCGATCAGCTGCCGCTCGACGGATCCGACCCGCTGGACGGCGAGGAGCACCACGAACGCCGGGAACGGTGGCGCTGGTTGCACGCGCACGGGGCCCGCGCGGAGGTCCTCGACTGCGACGAGGGCATCCGTCAGCCGGTACCGGACATCGCGGACCTGCGTGGCCTCGCCCGACGCGCGGTGCCGGTGCTGTGCCGTTACGGGGACCACCGGTACGAGGACGACGCGGCGGCCCTCGTCCGTATCGTGCACGCCGGGTTCGGCGTCGCGCTGTGGCGGCGCCGGCCGGGGTACCCGGACACGGTGTGCGGGGAGTTCCACCGCGGGGCGCGCCGGGCCGTCGACGACGGCGTCGGCGCCGCACTGCTGCCCGACGTCGTGCACACCATGCGCACGAAGCTGCGGGCGGGGCTGACGGAGGCGTTCTGGGCGGACGGTATAGCGCTCTACTACGACGACCCGCACGATCCCCTCCCCGGCACCGGCGACCTGCTGGAGGCGCCATGAACCGGAGCCCGGCCGGGGCTCCTCGCAGGGCGCCGGGCGCGCCCCCGAGGCGGAGCCGCGCCTGCGTACGGCCACGCCCCCGGCGGCCTTCAGCCGGGCCCTCCGCAGCGCCTCTCGGTCCTCAAGCCGCGCCTCAAGCCGTGCCCCGAGCCGCGCCCCAAGTCGCGCCCCAAGTCGCGCCCCAAGTCGCGCCCCAAGTCGCGCCCCAAGTCGCGCCCCAAGTCGGGCCCCGAGACAGGCCCCGAGCCGCGCCTCAAGCCAGGCCCCGAGCCGGCCCCGAGTCAGGCTCCCGCCCCAGCTCTTGGCGCGGCTCACCTGGCCCCTCGCGCGGCTCCCCGGGCCTCTTACCAGTGCCCCCGAGGATCGATACCGTGAAGCACGTTCGACGGCTGCCATGGACGCGTTGACGACACGAGGACCGGACCATGACCGATTCCAATGAGTGGCTCATCTACCGAGGCGCCGGCGAACCCCACGACGGGATGGACCGGTTGCCCCCGCCGCCGCCCTGGCGCGACTTCTCCGGGCGGGACGCGGCCGGGCCCGGCGACGGCTCCCACGACCGCCGGCTCGGCGCGCACCGGCACCTCGCCGAGCTGCACCGGCCGGGCGCCGAGGAACTGGAGATGATCAACGCGGCCCTGTACCTGCGCCGCCCGCTGCTGGTCACCGGCAGCCCCGGCGCCGGCAAGAGCACCCTGGCCCACTCGGTGGCGTACGAGCTGGGCCTGGGCGAGGTGCTGCGCTGGTCCGTCGTCAGCCGCTCCACCCTGCAGCACGGGCTCTACCACTACGACGCCATCGCCCGGCTCCAGGACGTGCAGATCGCCGCGCAGGGCGGGTTCGGCGCGGCGGCCGGCAGCCCCGGCGCGGTGGAGGGCATAGGCAGCTACATCCGCCTCGGCCCGCTCGGCACCGCGCTGCTGCCCTCCGACACTCCGCGCGTCCTGCTCATCGACGAACTGGACAAGAGCGACATCGACCTGCCCAACGACCTGCTGAACGTGCTGGAGGAGGGTGAGTACGAGATTCCCGAACTGCAGCGCGTGGCGGACCGGTTGCCCGACGGGGAGGCGGAGGTGCGCACCGCCGACGGCACCAAGGTCCGGGTGCGGGACGGCCGGGTGGGCTGCCGCGCGTTCCCCTTCGTCGTACTGACCAGCAACGGCGAGCGGGACTTCCCGGCCCCGCTGATGCGCCGCTGTATCCACCTGCAGCTGGGGCGGCCCGACCACAACCGGCTGGCCACCTTCGTCAGGGCGCACATGGGCGACGAGGCCGCACGGGTCGGCGACGACCTGATCACCCGGTTCCTGGAGCGCTCGCGCACCGAACTCCTCGCGCCCGACCAGCTGCTCAACGCCATCCACCTCACCGCCGCGGCCGCCCCGCCCAGTCGCGACCGCCTCGCCGACCTGCTCATCCAGCGGCTCGACCGCCCGAGGTGAGTTCCGTGTCCGACGCAGCCCCCCGGCACGGCCCGGGGGATCCCGGTCCCACCCCGGACGCCGGCCCCCCGCCCCCGGACGACCCCCTCGCCGAACTGGTCCGGCGGCTGCGCGAGGCGGGCCTGGACCCGGACGCCGAGGGGCTGAGCGACGCGCTGTGGCTGGCCCGGTGGGCGCGGCCCACGACGCCGCCGCGGCCGGGGGAGGGGGCCTCGGCCGCCGACTCCGGGCAGCGCCCCGGCCGTACCGAGGACGCGCCGCCCGGGGCCTCTGCGGCCCAGTCCGGTCCGGCACCGGGCACGGCCGCCGGGGACGGCGCCGCCCGGCCCGAGGCGCCGCCCGCCCGTGGACCCGGCCGCGACAGCCGGGTGGCGCTCTACCCGCCGGCCCGCGGCACCCCCGTCCGGGCGGCCACGACCGGCTCCGCTGCGGCGACCGGCCGGGGCGGCCCGACGCTGCCCGTCGGCGTCCCCGCGGCCCCCGCCCTGCCCGCCCCGCTCGAACTGCAGCGCGCCCTGCGCCCGTTGCAGAAGTACCGCAGCCCCGCCCCGCCGCTGCGCAGGGAGCTGGACGAGAACGCGACGGCCGAACTCAGCGCCCGCGCAGGGGGACTGGTGATGCCCGTGTACCGGGACGTCACACGCGGCGACACCCGGCTGCAACTGGTGCTGGACGCCTCGCCGTCGATGCGGGTGTGGGACCGGCTCTTCACGGAACTGGAGGGGGTGTTCGCGCAGTTGGGCGCCTTCGGCGATGTGCAGGTCGGCCATCTCCACGAGGGTCCCGAGGGCGAGCCGGTGATCAGCCGCAGCCCCGACCCGCACCGCGCCCCCCTGCACGCCGCCGACCGGCTCAGCGACCCCACCGGCCGCCGGATCACGCTCCTGGTCAGCGACTGCGCGGGCCCGCTGTGGCGCAGCGGCCGGGCCCACCGCCTGCTGCACCAGCTGGCCCGGCAGGCGCCCGCCGCCGTGCTCCAGCCGCTCCCGCAGCGGCTGTGGAACCGCACCCGGCTGCCGGTGACGTACGGCGAACTCGCCCGCGGCGAGACGCTCGGCGGGGCCGCGGTGCTGAGGGTGCGCACCCCGGCCGGGGCGTCCGGCCCGCGCGCCGGACTGCCGCTGCCCGTGCTGCCGCCCGACCCTGCCGCGCTGGGCGCCTGGGCGCGGCTGCTGTCGGGCGCCGGGTCGGCGCCGGTGTCCGGGGCGGTCGGCTGGGTGCGCGCCGACCAGCCGCCCGCCCCGCCCGGCGCCGCCGGCCGGCCGCCGTCCTGGGTGGAGCGCGTCGGCCGGTTCCGCTCCACCGCCTCCCCGGCCGCCGGCCGGCTCGCGGTCTACCTCGCGGCCGCCCCGCTGTGCCTGCCGGTGATGCAGCTGGTGCAGCGCACCATGCTCCCCGGCTCCGGCCCCTCGGAGCTGGCCGAGGTGCTGCTGAGCGGCCTGGTCAGCCGGGCCGGCGAGGGGTACGGCGGCGACGGCGCCCAGTGGTACGAGATGCGCCCCGACGTCCAGGAGGCACTGCTGTCCACGCTGGGCCGGGACGAGGCCGTCCTGGTCCTCAAGCACTGCTCGGAGTACATCGAGCACCGCTACGGCAAGGGCGGCCCCAACTTCCCCGCGCTCGCCCTGGCCCAGCTGGGCAACGGCGGGGCGGGCCGGGCGCGGACGCCCGGCGGGGCCTACCCCGCCGACAACGGCGACGTCACCCTCGTGCCCCAGCCGTTCGCGGAGGTCGCCGCGCGGGTGCTGGAGCGGTTCATGCCCCTCCCCGAGCAGTTCGCGGCGCACGCCGGACGGGCCGCCGCCGGGCCGGCCGGGGAACGGCCCGTCCACCAGGCCGTCGCGCGGGCCCGCTTCCTGGTCACCCGCTTCGACGACGAGGGCATGGTGCAGGACCTGATCGACGCCGTGCAGCTGCTGCGTGCCGCCACCGAGCACGAGCGCGCCGCCGGCGCCGACCCCGGGGTGTGGGCGCAGTACGCGCTCAGCGCCCTGCGGTTGTGGCAGGTGCAGGGCGGCCCGGAGCTGCTGCGGGAGGCGGAGCGGGCCGCCGAGCGGGCCGTCGCCCACCCGCACGCCCTGCGCGAGCGCGCGGTCCTGGCCCGGGTGCTGCGCGCCGCCGCCGGGGACCGCCGCCGGCGCGGCGACCAGCACGGCGCGCTGGACCTGCTCAGCCGCGCCGACCGCGAGTACGCGGTGGCCTGCGCGGCGCCCGGCCTCACCGAGGACGAGGCGCTGGAGCTCACCCTGGAACGGGTCGGCGCGCTCCAGGCCCAGTGGCGGCTGGGCGGCGACAGCGCGCTGCTGCAGGGCGCCGTCGGCATGCTGGAGGCGTTCGCCGACGCCTGGCCGGACCGCCGCCGGCGCCCGCCCGGACTCCCCCTCGCCCACGGCCGGGTGCTGCTCCGCCTGGCCTGCGCCACCGCCGAGCCGGAACAGGCCCGCGCCCACGCCGAACTGGCCGCCCGGTCGCTGCGCGACGCGCTGGACGCCGGCCGCGAGCCCGGCGGCCCCGAACCCGGCGGCCCCGAGTCCGACCGGGACGGCGTCCGGATCCGGCTGGACCTGGTCGACGCGCTGCTGAAGTGCGGCGGCCCGCTGGACGAGGCCCAGGGCCGGATCGACGAGGCACTGCTCCTGACCCGGGACCGCGCCCTGCGCTCCGCGCTGCTGGTCCGCTCCGGGCGGGTCGCCGCCGCCCGGTACGGCGACACCGGCGACCCGCGCGCCCTGCACACCGCCGCCGACCGCTTCGAACAGGCCGCCCACGGTATGCCGCGGGACGCGCCCGCACACGCCGACGTGCTCGCCGAATGGGGCGAGACTCTGCTGCGGCAGGCCGGCCCGGAACCAGGTGCCCAAGCACTCGGCTCGCTGTCCGGGGCGATCCGGGTGCTGCGCGAGTGCCGCACCGAGACGCCCTCCGGGGACCCCCGGCTCGCCCACCGGCTGCTGCTGCTGGGCCGGGCGCTGATGGCCCGCCACGGGGCCCGGGCCGACCCCGTGGACCTGCGCGAGGCCGAGCACCTGTTCGGGCTGGCGGCGGCCGGGGCGACCGACCCGCTGCTCGCCGCCCGCTGCCGGCTCGCCCTCGGCCGGGCCCAGTTCGCGGTCTTCCGGAGCCTGAACCGGCCCACCCGGCTGGACGCCGCCGTGGACGCGTTCCGGGACGCGGCGGAGTCCGCGCGCGAGGCCGAGGAGCGGGCCGAGACCGAGCGGTCCCGGCACGACGCCGTCGAACTGTGCGCTCAGGCGCACCACTGGCGGGGTAGGACCTATGAGGCGGCGGCCCGTCCGCGCGCCGCCCGCGAGGCCTACCGCACGGCCCGGACGGAGTGGCAGCGGCTGCCGGCCGGCCGGCCCGCCCCGGCCGGACCCACCGCCGAGGACACGGCGCGCAGGCTCGCGGACCTGGGATGACGAGGGGGAGCCGATGAACTCCGAGCCGATGAACTCCGAGCCGACGTTCGCCGAGCCGCTGACGCACGGGGAACCGACGGCCACCGAGCCGACGGCCACCGAGCCGACGGCCACCGGGTCGGCGCGCACTGGACCGTCGCCCACCGGCCCGGCGCCCACCGGCCCGTTGCCCACCGGCCCGGCGGCCGCTGAGCCGGCGACGCCAGGGTCGCACCCGCCCCTCGCCCCGCCCCTCGCCCCACCCCCCGGCCCGCCCCTCGCCCCGCCGTCCGACCCGCCGCCCGACGTAACGGCGTTGACCCTCGCCGAACTGCGCACCGTCGAGCACCCGGTGCTGCGCGAGGTGCTGGCCGACCTGCACGACCGGGCCGCGGAGCCCGGCGAGATGCTCTGGGGGTACGGCAGCGCCTTCTGACGGGGCCCGCGAGGGGCGAGATCCGGTCAGATCCCGCCCGCGGGGGCAGGGTTCAGGACGGTTGCGCCGTTCCGTCCGCCACGAGACGCGAACACGTGTTTGCCGGTGCACCCCGCCCGGGAATGCGGCCAGGGACGGCCGACGGCAGGGGGTGAGGCAGTGTCGTACGGCGGTGTCCCCTTCCGGCAGTTCATCGTGAAGGCGCACGGCCGCTGCAACCTCGCCTGCCGCTACTGCTACCTCTACGAGGGACCCGACCGCACCTGGCGCCACCGCCCGGCGGCCGCGCCCCCGGCCGTCCTGGACCGCACCGCCACCCGGATCGCCGAGCACGCGCGCACCCACCGCTGCACGGACCTCTCGCTGGTGCTGCACGGCGGAGAACCCCTGCTCGCCGGAGCCGGCCGGCTCGCCCGGTTCACCACGGAGGTCCGCGCCCGCGTCCCGCACGGAACGACCGTCCACGCGGCGGTCCAGACGAACGCCACCCTGCTCACCGAGGACCGCCTGGCCACCCTGGCCGCCGCCGGCGTCCGGGTCGGCGTCAGCCTCGACGGCGGCCTGCCCGGCCACAACGCCCGCCGCGTCGACCACGCCGGGCGCCCGTCCTGGCCCGCCGCGGTGCGCGGGACGCGGCTGCTCGCCGACCGCTTCCCGGCGTCGTACGCGGGCATCCTCACCGTCGTCGACCCCACGCTCGACCCGGTCGAGACCTACGAGTCGCTGCTCACCCTGCGCCCACCGGCCCTGGACCTGCTGCTGCCGCACGGCAACTGGTCGGTCCCCCCGCCCCACCTGGCCGGGGACCGCTACGGGCGGTGGCTGTGCGCCGTCTTCGACCGCTGGTGGCGCGCCGGGCGGCGGGAGACCCGGGTCCGGCTGTTCGAGGCGTGCGTCGCCCTGCTGCTGGGGCGGCCGGCGGCCACCGAACCGCTCGGGCTCGCGCCGTTCGCGACGGTGGTCGTCGAGACCGACGGCTCGATCGAGCAGGTCGACTCCCTGAAATCGGCCTACGACGGAGCGGCCGAGACCGGCCTCGACGTCTTCCGGAACACCTTCGACGAGGCGCTGCGCCATCCGGCGGTCGCGGCCCGGCAGGCGGGCGCGGACGCGCTGGGCGCCACCTGCCGGGCCTGCCCCCTGCTGCACGTCTGCGGCGGCGGCCAGTACGCCCACCGCTACCGGGCCGGCCACGGCTTCGCCAACCCGTCCGTGTACTGCACCGACCTCCAGCGCTTCATCCGCCACGTGGCGCGACGGCTCACCGAGGAGGTCCCCGCACCGGCCGCCTCCTCGGCCGAAGGAGGCACTCCGTGATATTCCCGCCGCTCACCGACTTCGCCCTCGCCGAACTCGGCGGCACCGGAGGCGGCCCCGACACGCTCGCGCTGCTCGTCCGCGACCAGGACACCCGGCGGCTGCTGCTCCTGCGGGCGGTCCTGGAGGCCGTCGAGCGCGCCGATCCCGTCCTCTGCCCGCCCGCCGCACGCGAGCGCCTGCTCGCGGACTGGGACCTGCTCGCGGAGGCGGAAGCCCTCACCGCGTCCCCCGGCACCGGGCACCCCTCCCCGGCGCGCACGGCCCTCGGCCATCCGCTCCTCGGCCCGTGGGCCAGGCGCTGCCTGCGCGGACTGGCGCCGCCGGGCTCCAGGCCCGCACCGGCAGAGCGCGTCACCCGTCCGCGATCCGGGCCGACAGCGACCCGCACCGCTCCCCATGCCGCTCCCCCTGCCGCCCCCCGAACACTCGGGCCAGGCGCTGCGGGCGGGCCCGGCACCGCCCCCGGCGCCCTGAGCGAGCCCGGCGTCGAGCCGGACGTGCGCCGCCGCGAACTCGCCGACGACCTGGCGCACTTCAGCGCCGTAGCCGCGGCGGCCGCCGCGCGGGCCCACGTGGCCTTCGCCGTGCGGCTCACCGCGCGCGGCGGACGGCTGGTGCTGCCCTCGCTCGGCGCGCTGCACACCGAGCGGACCGGCCCGGTGGCGGTCGACGCGGTGTACCGGCGGGGCCGGCTGACGCTGCGCAGGCCGGGCGCGTCCGACGTCGTCGTCCACCTGGAGGGCGCCTTCGGTGCCTGGTCCGACGCCCGCGCCTGGACCCCGGCGTACGCGCTGCCCGGGCTGCTGCCGGGCGGCGCCCCACTGCCGCTGGACGACCTCGACCCCTACCGGGGCGCCCACGGCGACCCCCAGTGCTACGGGCTGACCGGCCCCGCCACCCTCGACCACGCCGAACGCAAGCACTGGCTGGGGGCCTGGTCCGGCACCGCCGCCGCGCTGCGGCTGGGCGGCGAGCGGCGGCTGACCGAGGCGGCGGCCCTGCTGCGCTGCCTGGTGCCGCTCGCCCCGCCCGGCGGCGCCTCCGACGACGAGCGGGCCCGCGGCTCGTGCAGCGCCACCCGCCGCGAGGCGTTCGGGGCCGTCCTCAGCAGCACCCCGCCGGACGCCGCCCGTCTCGCCGCGACCCTGGTGCACGAACTGCACCACGCCAAACTCGCCGCGCTCGGCGACGTGGTGCCGCTGCACCACGCCGACGGCCGCGCCCGGCACTTCGCACCCTGGCGGCCCGACCCGCGGCCGTACGACGGGCTGCTGCAGGGCGCCTACGCGCATCTCGCGCTCGCCGACTTCCACCAGCGCCGCGCCCTCGACGGCACCGACCGGGCACGGCTGGACACGGACTGGGGCCAGTTCGCGCGGCTGCACGCCCAGGTGGGGGCCGCCCTGCCCGCCCTCGTCGGGTCCGAGGAACTCACCTGGCACGGGCGGCGGTTGGTGGAGATCATGGTCGAGACGCACGCCCGCATGGGAGAGCGGCCGGCACCCCGCGCCCACACCGTGCGGGCCCGCGAGTACGTC
The DNA here is from genome assembly GCF_057707805.1 of Streptomyces sp. bgisy159. Classification (NCBI taxonomy): domain Bacteria; kingdom Bacillati; phylum Actinomycetota; class Actinomycetes; order Kitasatosporales; family Streptomycetaceae; genus Streptomyces; species Streptomyces sp. bgisy159. Next base: position 131,453 of record NZ_JBYIQX010000014.1, read on the forward strand.
CGCGCCGCCCGCCGCCTGTGGTCCCAGCGCTTCCCCGACGCCGTCGGCGCGCCCGTCCCCTGACCACCGTCCGGCGGGCTGCGCCAGAGGTGTGACCGGTGTGCCGGGCCGGGCGTGGGACGTTGCGTTCGGAGGTGGAGATCGTTGCGCTTGCGGGAAGGGATGCGGAGCACACGCGTCGGCGGTGGCGTGTTCCCGCGCCTTCCCGGAGCCGTGCCCAGCTTCTAAAATCTCGTGCGGGAGGCCGCTGCATGTCTGGAACTCGTAGGCCGGTGGGGGCAGTCGAGAGGGGAGCCGCGCGGCAGACCGTCACGATCAGCTTCGCCGGCTTCAACCGGGCCTGGGCGGCCTGGATCGGCGACCGGCTGGAGCGGCGCGGCCTGCGCGTGGTCTACCTGCGCTGGGACGCGCCCCCCGAGGTGTCGCTCACCGACCTGCTGCGGGACCTGGCACTGGCCGACGGCCGCATCGTCATGCTCGTCAGCGACTGGTACTTCCGGCTCGGCCCGCGCACCTTCGAGGAGTGGAACGCGGCGCTGCGCGAGGTCGTCGCCCCCGACGCGTCCCGGTTCGCGGCCGTCTCGGTGACCACCGCGCCGGTCCCCACCGCCGTCGCCGCCCTCGCCCCCGTCGACCTCGTCAACATCGGCCCCGAAGAGGCCGAGCGGCGCCTCGTCGAACGCCTCGACCTGCCCTACGAGCCGCTGTCCGAAGCCGGCGACGGCCGCCACGAGCCCCGCTTCCCGTCCGCCATGCCGGAGGTGTGGGGCAACGTCCCGCGCCGCAACACCCGCTTCACCGGCCGCGAGCCCCTCCTCAACGACGCCTACCACCTGCTGCACGGCAGCGAGCCCGGCGCCGGAGTCCTCGCCCTGTACGGCATGTCCGGCGTCGGCAAGACCCAGCTGGCCGCCGAGTACGTGTACCGGTTCAGCTCCGAGTACGACGTGGTGTGGTGGATCAACGCCGAGAAGCGGGTCTCCTACCGCCGCCTGCTCGCCGAACTCGCTCCGAAACTCGGCCTGTCGACCGGCGCCGAGTACGGTGAGCGGCTGCGCGCCGTACGGGACGCGCTGCGCCGCGGCGAGCCGTACTCCCGCTGGCTGCTGATCCTCGACGGCGCCGACGACCCCGACCAGATCTGGGACCTCGTCCCCACCGGACCCGGACACGTCCTCATCACCTCCCGCAACCCGCGCTGGGGCGAGCACAACAGCCGGCTGATGCAGGTCCCGGTGTACGCCCGCGACGAGTCCGTCGCCTTCATCCGGCGCCGGGCGCCCCGGCTCACCGAGGCGGAGGCCGACCAGCTCGCCGAGGCATTGGAGGACCTGCCGCTGCTGCTGGACCAGACGGCCGGCTGGCTCAACGACTCCGACCTGTCCGTCGAGGACTACATCGCCCTGCTGGAGGGCGGCATCGACCAGGACGTCGTCAAGGTCTCCGCCGACTTCCCGCTCGCCTTCCAGACCGCCTGGTCGATACTGCTGAACAAGCTCCGCGAGACCGTCCCCGAGTCCGTCGACCTGCTCCGGCTGTGCACGTTCTTCGCACCCGGCTTCGTCCCCGTGCGCCTGCTGAAGGACATGCCGCACGACGAACTGCCCGAACAGCTCGCCGGACTGCTGCAGGACCCGCTGCTGTGGAACCGGGCTATCAACCAGCTGCGCCAGTACTCCGTGGTGCGCCTGGAGTCCCACGAGACGTCCGGGGAGCCCGGCTCGTCGTCCTCCGGCGAGTCGCTGTACCTGCACCGCATGGTCCACCAGATCGTCCGCAACGACATGCCCGAGGCGGACCGGCGGGAGTTCGTCGACGTCGTCCGCCGCGCCCTGGCCGCCGCCGACCCCGGCCGCGCCACCGACACCCGCCTGTGGGACTCGTACGCCGAGATCGTGCCGCACCTGAAGTACGCCGACGTCCTGCAGAGCCAGGACGGGCGGGTGCAGCGGCTGGTGCTGAACTGCCTGCGCTACATGTACTTCGCCGGCGAGTACTCCTCCGGCGTCAAGCTCGGCGAACGCGCCCTGCGCGCCTGGCGCACCGCCCTGGGCGAGCACCACCCGCGGATCTGGGAACTCACCTACCACTACGCCAACCTGCTGCGCTCCTCCGGCGACTACGAGAGCACCGAGGCCCTCGAACGGCAGGCCGCCGACCATCTGCGCCAGGAGCGCGGCGAACGGGACCTGGACTACCTGCGGGCCGTCAACGGCCTCGGCGCGGACCTGTGGGGACTCGGCCGGTACGACGAGGCGCTGGAGCTCTACCTGTGGCTCTACCCCACCTACCGCGACCTCCTCGGCGAGGAGGACTCCCGCACCCTGAACGCGCTGAACAACCTGGGCTTCGCCCACCGGCTGCTCGGCCGCTACCAGGAAGCGCTGGACATCGACAAGACCACCCTGGAACTGCGCCGCCGGGTGCTCAAGGCGCGCCACCCCTGGGCGCTGCTGTCGGAGGTCTCCTACGCCATCGGACTGCGGCTGCTGGGCCGCTACACCGAGGCCGAGTCCATGCAGACGAAGAACGTGCGCGAGTGCCGGCTGGTGCTGGGCACCGACAACCCGCAGACCCTGCGCGCCGAGCACAACCTGGCGCTGTGCCGGCTGCGCGGCGGCGACCGGCCCGGCGCCGGGACGCTGCTCACCCGCGTCCTGGAGCGCTACGAGCGCAAGCTCGGCGACCGGCACGCGGAGACCCTGGCCGCCGCCGTCAGCCAGAGCTGCTTCGCCCGCGAGTTCGGCGACATCGACCAGGCCCGCGAGGCGAGCGAGTCCGTCATGGCCCGCTACGAGACGCTGCTGACCCCCGGGCACCCCTTCATCGCCGGTGCCCGCGCCAACCACGCGCTGATCCTGCGCAGCGTCGGCGAACGCGACCAGGCGCACGCCCTGGCGGAGGAGGCGCTGGCCGACATGACCGCCGCCGTCGGCGAGAGCCACCCCTACACGCTGGGCGTCGCCGTCAACGCCTCCGCCCTGCGCAACCTGGCCGGCGACACCGAGGGCGCCGCCGCGCTCAGCCGGGACACCGTGCCGCGCGCCGTCGAGTCCCTGGGCCGCACCCACCCCCTGACGCTGTCCGCCCGGGTGGCGCACGCCGCCGACCTGCGCGGCCTGCACGACCGCCCACAGGCCGAGAAGGTCGAGCAGGAGGCCCTGGCCGACCTGGAGGCCACCCTCGGCAAGCAGCACGTCCACACCATCTCGGCCCGCTCGCGCAACCGCCCGTACTGGGACTTCGAGCCGCAGGCCACCTAGAGCGGCCGCCCGGAGCGGCGCCCGAACGCCGCAGGGCCCGCCCCCGGATCGCTCCGGGGACGGGCCCTGCCGGGTCGGGCGGGCGAGGACTACGCCTCGAACACCTCACGCACCAGCTGCTCCTGCTCGGCCTGGTGCCGCTTGGCGGAACCGACGGCCGGGGACGAGCCGTGCGGCCGCGAGATGCGGCGCAGACGCTCGCCGGCCGGGATGTCGGCGCCGACCGCCAGGTCCAGGTGGTCGATCAGGTTCAGGGCGATGAACGGCCAGGCACCCTGGTTGGCCGGCTCCTCCTGGGCCCACAGGTACTTCTCGGCGTTCGGGTACTTGGCGATCTCCGCCTGGAGCTCGGCACCCGGCAGCGGGTACAGGCGCTCGATGCGGAGGATGGCCGTGTCCGTGGCACCGCGCTTTAGCCGCTCGGCCTCCAGGTCGTAGTAGACCTTGCCGGCGCAGAAGACGACCTTCTTCACCGCGGCCGGGTCGACCGACGCGTCGCCGATGACCGGGCGGAAGCCGCCCGTGGTGAACTCCTCCGCCTTCGACGCGGCGGCCTTCAGCCGCAGCATCGACTTCGGGGTGAAGACGACCAGCGGCTTGTGGTGCGGGTTGTGCACCTGCCACCGCAGGAGGTGGAAGTAGTTCGACGGCAGCGTCGGCATGGCGACCGTCATGTTGTTCTGGGCGCACAGCTGGAGGAACCGCTCCGGGCGCGCGGACGAGTGGTCCGGGCCCTGGCCCTCGTAGCCGTGGGGGAGGAGCAGCACCACACCGCTCGTCTGGCCCCACTTCTGCTCCGCCGACGACACGAACTCGTCCACGACCGTCTGGGCGCCGTTGACGAAGTCGCCGAACTGGGCCTCCCACATCACCAGCGCGTCCGGGCGGGCCAGCGAGTAGCCGTACTCGAAGCCCATGGCCGCGTACTCGGAGAGCAGCGAGTTGTAGACGTTCAGCCGGGCCTGGTCCTCGGAGAGGTACAGCAGCGGCGTGAAGTCCTGACCGGTCTCCCGGTCGATGATCACCGCGTGGCGCTGGCCGAACGTGCCGCGCTGGGAGTCCTGGCCGGCGAGCCGGACCGGGACGCCCTCCAGCAGCAGCGAGCCGACGGCGAGGGTCTCGCCCATGCCCCAGTCGATGGTGCCGTCCTCCACCATCGCCGCCCGGCGCTGCAGCTGCGGCAGCAGGCGCGGGTGGACGGTGATGTGGTCGGGCACGTTGACCTGCGACTCGGCGATCCGCTTGACGACCTCGGTGGACACCGCGGTCTGCACCGCCACCGGGAAGCCCTCCTGCGGGTCCGAGCCGGGCGCGGCGGCGGGCTGCGCGGTGGCCTCGCGGACCTCGGTGAAGACCTTCTCCAGCTGCCCCTGGTAGTCCTGCAGCGCCTGCTCGGCCTCTTCCAGGGTGATGTCGCCGCGACCGATCAGCGACTCGGTGTACAGCTTGCGCACCGAGCGCTTCTTGTCGATCAGGTCGTACATCAGCGGCTGGGTGAAGGCCGGGTTGTCCGACTCGTTGTGACCGCGGCGGCGGTAGCAGATGAGGTCGATCACCACGTCCTTGTTGAACGCCTGGCGGAACTCGAAGGCGAGCCGCGCGACGCGGACCACGGCCTCCGGGTCGTCGCCGTTCACGTGGAAGATCGGGGCCTCGATCATGCGGGCCACGTCCGTCGCGTACATGGAGGAGCGCGAGGACTCGGGGGCCGCGGTGAAGCCGACCTGGTTGTTGATGACGATGTGGACCGTGCCGCCGGTGCGGTAGCCGCGCAGCTGCGACATGTTCAGGGTCTCGGCCACCACGCCCTGGCCCGCGAAGGCCGCGTCGCCGTGGATCGCCACCGGCAGGACCGTGAAGTCCGTGCCGCCCTTGTTGATGATGTCCTGCTTGGCGCGCGAGACGCCCTCCAGGACCGGGTCCACCGCCTCCAGGTGCGAGGGGTTCGCGACCAGGGAGACCTTGATCTGCTCGCCGTCCAGGCCCGTGAAGGTGCCCTCGGCGCCCAGGTGGTACTTCACGTCGCCGGAGCCGTGCATGGACTTCGGGTCGAGGTTGCCCTCGAACTCGCGGAAGATCTGCGCGTACGACTTGCCGACGATGTTCGCCAGCACGTTCAGCCGGCCGCGGTGGGCCATGCCGATGACGACCTCGTCGAGCCGGGACTCCGCCGCGCTGTCCAGGACCGCGTCCAGCAGCGGGATGACCGACTCGCCGCCCTCCAGGGAGAAGCGCTTCTGGCCGACGTACTTGGTCTGCAGGAAGGTTTCGAACGCCTCGGCGGCGTTGAGGCGGCGCAGGATGCGCAGCTGCTCCTCGCGCTCCATCTTGGAGTGCGGGCGCTCCACCCGGTCCTGGATCCACTTGCGCTGCTTGGGGTCCTGGATGTGCATGAACTCGATGCCGGTGGTGCGGCAGTACGAGTCGCGCAGCACGCCGAGGATGTCGCGCAGCTTCATCATCGACTTGCCGGCGAAGCCGCCGACGGCGAACTCGCGCTCCAGGTCCCACAGGGTGAGGCCGTGCTCGACGATGTCCAGGTCGGGGTGCTTGCGCTGCTTGTACTCCAGCGGGTCGGTGTCGGCCATGACGTGGCCGCGCACCCGGTAGGAGTGGATCAGCTCGAAGACCCGGGCGGCCTTGGTGACGTCGTCGTCGTGGCTGGCGTCGATGTCCCGGAGCCAGCGGACCGGCTCGTAGGGGATGCGCAGCGCCTTGAAGATCTCGTCGTAGAAGTCGTTCTCGCCGAGCAGCAGGTTGGCGACCTGGCGGAGGAACTCGCCGGACGCGGCGCCCTGGATCACCCGGTGGTCGTAGGTCGACGTGAGCGTCATGACCTTGGAGATGCCGAGCTTGTTCAGGGTGTCCTGGGAGGTGCCCTGGAACTCCGCCGGGTAGTCCATGGAGCCGACGCCCATGATGACCGACTGGCCGGGCATCAGGCGCGGCACCGAGTGGACGGTGCCCAGGCCGCCGGGGTTGGTCAGCGAGACGGTGACGCCGGTGAAGTCGTCCATCGTCAGCTTGCCCTCGCGGGCGCGGCGGACGATGTCCTCGTAGGCCTGCCAGAACTCGAAGAAGTTCAGCGTCTCGGCCTTCTTGATGGCGGCGACGACGAGCTGGCGGTCGCCGTTGGGCTTCACCAGGTCGATGGCCAGGCCGAGGTTGACGTGCGGCGGCTTGACGAGGGTCGGCTTGCCGTCCTTCTCGCCGAACGACCAGTTCATCGACGGCATCGCCTTGATGGCCTGGACCATCGCGAAGCCGATCAGGTGCGTGAAGGAGATCTTCCCGCCGCGCGCCCGCTTGAGGTGGTTGTTGATGACGATGCGGTTGTCGAACAGCAGCTTCACCGGGACCGCGCGGACCGAGGTGGCGGTCGGCAGCTCCAGGGAGGCGTTCATGTTCTTCGCGACCGCGGCGGCCGGGCCGCGCAGCGTCACCAGCTCCGGGCCGTCCGGCTGCGCGGCGGCCTCGGCCTTCGGCGCGGCGGCGGCCGGCTTGGCGGCCGGGGCCTTCGCGGCGGCCGGCTTCGCGGCCGGAGCCGGGGCCGCCGCGGCGGCGGGCTTCTGGGCGGCCGGGGCCGGCGCGGGGACCGCCGGGGCGGCGGGCGCGGCCGGGGCCGTGGGGGAGGTGGTGCCTGCGGCCCCCGCGGCCGCAGTACCCGCCGGAGCCGGGGCTCCCGCGGCGCCCGGCTTGTAGTCGGCGAAGAAGTCCCACCAGGCTCGGTCTACCGAATTCGGGTCCTGGAGGTACTGCTGATAGATCTCGTCGACGAGCCACTCGTTGGGACCGAACGCGGCAGCGGGGTTCTTGCCCGCTTGGTCCGCTTCGGCCGTCGGGGCGCTCGATGCGTTACTGGGGGACTGTGGCGACACGGCGGCAACCGCCCTCTTCCGCTTCACAAGGTGATGGACAGCGGGAATAAAGGCTACGCCTCCAAGACCGAGAAGGTCAGGTCGGGCTGCCGCATCGTCGTGTAAGTCACATCAGACAGCGTGTTTCGCCGCCTGAAATGGCGGGAAACAAGCGTGGTTCCGCTGCGAATCGGGTACGTCCGTGCAGGTGGCGTACCCAACGATGCGAACCTTGATCGAACTTTACGTCAACTTGACGCGGACGGCTCCCCTGGAAGGGTGACGAGGATCCGGCATCCGCGCTCGGATTCGGCCACTCCGATCCGCCCCCCGTGCAGGTCCACCGCCCAGCGCGCGATCGCCAGCCCCAGCCCCGTGCCGCCGTCGCTGCCCGGACCGTGCGGCCGGCTCACGGCACCCCGGTTGAACCGCTCGAAGACACGGTGCCACTCCGAGCGCGGAATTCCCGGACCCTCGTCCAGGACCTCCAGCTCCACCGAGTCCTGCAGCTTCCCGCGGCGCGCCTTCACCGTCACCCGGCCGTGCGGCGGGCTGTGCTTGACCGCGTTGTCGATGAGATTCGCCACCACCTGGTGGATGCGCTCCGGGTCCGCGTGCGCCGTCAGGTCCAGCGGCGTCACGTCCAGGCGGAGATGGACGTCGGTACGGCTGTGACTGCCGGAGCCGGACGCCATGCCCGCGCGCGCGGAGGCGACCATGTTGGCCTCCTTCAGCACCCCCGACAGGTACGGCCACACCTCGAACCGCCGCTTGCGCAGCGGCACCACGCCGTTGTCCAGGCGGGACAGGTCCAGCAGCGTCTCCACCAGGCGGCCGAGACGCTCCGTCTGTTTCAGCGCGGTGCGCATGGTCTCCGGGTCGGGTTCGGCGATGCCGTCGACCACGTTCTCCAGCACGGCTCTCAGGCCCGCGATGGGGGTGCGCAGCTCGTGCGAGACGTTCGCCACCAGCTCCTTGCGCTGACGGTCCTGCGCCTCCAGCTCGTCGGCCATCACGTTGATGGTCTGGGCCAGGGCGCCCAGCTCGTCCCGGCGGGTCTCGCGCACCCGGCGGGTGTAGTCGCCGTGCGAGATGGACCGGGCCACCGTGTTCATGTCGTCCAGCGGGGCGGTCAGCGAGTGGGCCACGAACTGCGTGATCAGCAGCGTGGCGATCATCGAGAAGACCGTGATGAAGCGCAGCTCCGTCTTGGTGCGCACGGCGATCATCAACAGACCGGTCGTGATCAGCACCGAGGTGACGACCAGGGCGCCCAGTTTCGTCTTGATCGAGAAGGGGCGCACACCCCCGAAGGACTCCCCTCCGGGGTTTCTCGGCGCGTCCGGCCCGCCGGTCATGGCGTCGGGGTCTCCAGCGCGTAGCCCACGCCGTGCACCGTGCGGATCCGCTCCGCGCCGATCTTCCGCCGCAGCGCCTTGATGTGACTGTCGACCGTCCGGGTGCCCGAGGCGTCCGCCCAGTCCCACACCTCGGCCAGCAGCTGCTCGCGCGAGAGCACGGCGCGCGGCGTGTTCGCCAGGCAGACCAGCAGGTCGAACTCGGTGGGCGTCAGGTGCACGTCCTCGGTGCGCACCCGCACCCTGCGCTGCGCGTGATCGATCTCCAGCTCGCCCAGGCGCAGGATGCCGCTGCGCGGGGTGGTGGCGGCCAGCGCGGCCCGCTCCACCCGGCGCAGCAGGACGTGCACCCGCGCGGCCAGCTCGCGCATCGAGAAGGGCTTCGTCATGTAGTCGTCGGCACCCACGCCGAGCCCGACCAGCATGTCGGTCTCGTCGTCGCGGGCGGTCAGCATCAGCACCGGCACCGGCCGCTGGGCCTGGACCCGGCGGCAGACCTCCAGGCCGTCGAAGCCGGGCAGCATGATGTCGAGGATCAGCAGGTCCGGCTGCCAGGCCTCGGCCGTGTCGACCGCCGACGGCCCGTCTCCCGCCGTCTGCACGAGGAATCCCTCGGCGCGCAGGCGGGCCGCGATGGCGTCGACGATCGTCTGGTCGTCCTCGACGACCAGAACGCGGCGCTGGGCGCCCGGGGAAGCCGTCGTCGTGCCGCTGTGCGAGGTGTGTGTCTGCTCCATCGCCCGCCCCTGAGGTGTGCTTTCCGGAATCAGTGGGGTGATCCCTTGCCTGCGCTCCTGTCCGCGCATGACTGCGATTGACGCTTGAATGAGCGCGTCAGGGCAGCAACGTACCCGGAGTCACCTTGCCATTGCTATCCAGGTCGGACGGCGAGGTGCACGACGTCCGGCACGCCTCGGGCAACGGGGATCTCTTCGGTACGCACCTGCCGGAACCCGGCATTCACCAAGGATCCTTCGAATTCCGCGGACGGCTGGGCGGACCACACCGCGAGCACCCCGCCGGGTCTCAACACGCGTGCGCAGTGGGCGAGTCCGGCCGGTGAGTACAGGCCGTCGTTGTCCTCCGTGACGGTCCAGCCGGGCCCGTTGTCGATGTCCAGGCACAGGGCGTCGAACGTGTCCGACGTCTCATCGAGATAACCGAGCAGGTCCCGCTCCACGACGCCGACGCGCGGGTCGGCCAGTGCCGCGCCCGACAGCGCGCCGAGTGGGCCGGCGCGGTGCCATTCGATGACCGCGGGCTCGCGCTCGACGACCGTGATGCCGCCCCAGCGGGGGTTCGCCGCGGCGTGTGCGAGCGAGAATCCGACGCCCAGGCCGCCGATCAGCACGCGCGGCGCCGGCCGCGCGTCCAGCGCCTCCAGCGCGGCGTCGACCAGCAGCCGCTCCGAGCGGCCGTCGGAGGTGTCCATCAGGAAACAGCCGTTGGCGATGATCTGCAGCAGCTCTCCGTGCCGGCGCAACACGACCTCCCCGTACGGGCCCTCGCGGCGGTCCAGAACGACGGGCTTGTCCGGCACGGCGGTTGACGCCGTGTCCGCCGGGATCTCGTGGCAGGTGTCGTGGGAACTGGGCATCGGCCCATCGTGGCACCCCACGGCCGGTCGGGGCCGGAATTTCCCCTGGGTCATCCGAACGTGCGAGCCCCGCGCGCGGGTGCGGATCGTTGAGAGGTTGCTGAGAATCGTCCTGCGGGTGGCGTGGATCACAGACAGCCGCCGGGCGGGGCGCCAAGGGTGGGGACAACCGGAAGGAGCGCCTCATCGTGGAACGCACCGCACCGGCCGATCCGACGACCGGCCTGCTGGACGGTATGCCCCGCCAGCCCACCCGGGTCGGCCCGGCCGAGGCGCCGAAGCCGGTACCGGACGCGGCGGCGGAGGCCGCGCCGGAGCCGGCCGGCATCCACCGGCGGGCCCCGTGGCGGCGGATACCCGTGCCCTTCACCCTGGGCTACACCGCCGTCCTCTGCGCGACCTCCTACCTGGCCGACCACGCGGACCCCGGGCTGGTCGCGGCCCTGCACGAGGGCTCCAGCACGGACGTGGCCCATCTGCTCCGCTCGCCGGTCCCGGTGCTGCTGGCCAGCGCCCTGTGGGTGGCCGGCGGGCTCGGCTCGCCGTTCACCCTGGCCTTCCTCGTCGTCCTCACGGCGCTGGAGCTGCGCGTCGGCGCCCTGCGCACGGCCGGCGTGTTCCTCCTCGGCCACACCCTCGCCACCCTGGTGACGGAGGTCCCGGTGGGCTTCGCCGTCCTCGCCGGCCACCTCCCCGGCACCTCCCTGCACCGCCTGGACTACGGCATCAGCTACGGCGTCGCCACCTGCCTGGGCGCCCTGGCGGGCCTGCTGCGCCCCTGGCTGGGCCTGCCCCTCCTGGCCGTGGCCGCCGGCTTCCTCGTCGACGACCTCCTCGCCCTCACCGACCCCCTGACCAACTGGGGCCACCTGACGGCCCTGACCCTGGGCGTCGCCACGTGGCCGCTGCTGCGCCGGGCGGGGCGGGGGGACACGGACGCGGAGCGGCATGCGACCGGCTGACGGCGACCCGTTCCTCTTCGGAGCGGATGCTCGACCACGCCGGGCTCGAGCCGCCCTGGCGCGAACGCCACCAGCCGCCGGCCCTGCGCTCCGCGAGCGGCACCGGGTTCGCCGTCTGCGCCCGGGCCGCGGCCCTGCGCGGCGCGGACCGTGACGTGATCCGGTCCAGCAGGCCGTAGCGGCGCGCGCCCCGTTCGCGGCGGCACCTGCCGGGCACCGCCCGTCAGCCCCGCGCCGGGCCCGTGAACCGGGCGCTGGTCAGCGGGGCCCTGACCTGCCAGCCCAGGGTCTCGTAGAGGGCGCGGCCCGCCGGGGTGCCCGCGAGGACGCAGGTGTGGGCGCCCTGGGCGGCGGCGGTCGCGCGGAGGGTGTGCACGACGTGCTGTCCGAGGCCGCGGCGGCGGTGGTCCGGCACGGTCTCGATCTGGTCGACGACCGCCGTGCCCCCGGTCACCGCGACCTGGCCGCGGGCGGCGAGGGAGCCGTCCTCGGCGGCGAGCAGAACACGGGTGACGCCGCCCCGGGTCCAGGTGCGCACGCGGTAGCCGGCCGGCGGCGGCGGGGGCGGCGGTGTGGTCAGGGGCAGGGGGAGCGTCATCAGACAGCCGGGTTCCGGGTCGATCCACCAGTCCGGCCCGAGCCAGCGGGAGACCACGGCCGGGTGCCGGAACACCTTGAGCCACACCCCCGAGCCGGTCACCGCGCCCGCCACCTTCTGGACGGCCGCCCTGCCGACGCCGTCGTTCAGCTCGCCGAAGACATGGCGGGTGACGTGCCCGGCCTGGATCCCGACGTCGATCGTCACCCCCCAGGGCTCCCGCACCGGCGGCGCCGCCCCGCGCGAGACGACCCAGCCGTCCACCCACGCCCGTACGATCGCGTCCATGCCCCACCTCGTAAGGGCTGAAAAGTCGAAGTGACTATTACATGAGGGACTCTAGGGGCCCTTCCGGCCTGCGGCACAGGCTTGATCGCTCACGGCGAACACCCGTCCGGGAACATTCATGCGCTCACATGCATTGAGTCGGCATACCTCAACTTGACTGCCGAAGGGGAGATCATGGCTGCTGAGTCCACGGCGTTCACACCGCTCACCCTGCCCGTGCTGCCGCTCGACGACGAGGTCGTGCTGCCCGGCATGGTGGTCCCGCTGGACCTGAACGACGCCGACGTACGCGCCGCCGTGGAGGCCGCCCAGGCAGCCGCCGGGCCGGAACCCGGCAAGCCCAGGGTGCTCCTGGTCCCGCGCGTCGACGGCACCTACGCCGGCACCGGTGTCCTCGGCACCGTCGAGCAGGTCGGCCGGCTCGCCGACGGCGACCCCGGCGCCCTGATCCGCGGCCGCGGCCGGGTGAAGATCGGCGCCGGCACCACCGGGCCGGGCGCCGCGCTGTGGGTGGAGGGGACCCGGATCGGCGAGACGACGCCCGATCCGCTCCCCGGGCATGTCACCGAACTGGTCAAGGAGTACAAGGCCCTCGCCACGGCCTGGCTGCGCAAGCGCGGCGCCTGGCAGGTCGTCGACCGCGTCCAGGCCATCGACGACGTCTCCGCCCTCGCCGACAACTCCGGCTACTCGCCCTTCCTGACCACCGAGCAGAAGGTCGAGCTGCTGGAGACCGCCGACCCGGTCGCCCGCCTCAGGCTCGCCACCCGGCAACTGCGCGACCACCTCGCCGAACAGGAGGTCGCCGAGACCATCGCCAAGGACGTCCAGGAGGGCGTCGACAAGCAGCAGCGCGAGTTCCTGCTGCGCCGCCAGCTGGAGGCCGTCCGCAAGGAACTGCGCGAACTCAACGGCGAGAACGGCAAGGACCCCGCCGAGGAGTCCGACGACTACCGCGCCCGCGTCGAGGCCGCCGACCTGCCGGAGAAGGTCCGCGAGGCCGCCCTCAAGGAGGTCGACAAGCTGGAGCGCGCCTCCGACCAGTCCCCCGAGGGCTCCTGGATCCGCACCTGGCTGGACACCGTCCTGGAGATGCCGTGGCGCGAACGCACCGAGGACGCCTACGACATCCAGGGCGCCAAGGCGGTCCTGGACGCCGAGCACGCGGGCCTGGAGGACGTCAAGGAGCGCATCACCGAGTACCTGGCCGTGCGCAAGCGGCGTGGCGAGCGCGGCCTCGGCGTGATCGGCGGCCGGCGCGGAGGCGCCGTGCTCGCGCTGGTCGGCCCGCCCGGCGTCGGCAAGACCAGCCTCGGCGAGTCCGTGGCCCACGCCATGGGCCGCAAGTTCGTCCGGGTCGCCCTCGGCGGCGTCCGCGACGAGGCCGAGATCCGCGGCCACCGCCGTACGTACGTCGGCGCGCTGCCCGGCCGGATCGTGCGCGCCGTCAAGGAGGCCGGGTCGATGAACCCGGTCGTGCTGCTCGACGAGATCGACAAGGTGGGCTCCGACTTCCGCGGCGACCCGGCCGCCGCACTGCTGGAGGTCCTCGACCCGGCGCAGAACCACACCTTCCGGGACCACTACCTGGAGGTCGAACTCGACCTCAGCGACGTCGTCTTCCTCGCCACCGCCAACGTCCTGGAAGCCATCCCCGAGGCGCTCGCGGACCGCATGGAGATCGTCCGCCTGGACGGCTACACCGAGGACGAGAAGGTCGTCATCGCCCGCGACCACCTGCTCCCGCGTCAGCTGGAGCGGGCCGGTCTGAACGCCGACGAGGTCACCCTCGACGAGAGCGCCCTGCGCAAGCTGGCCGGCGAGTACACCCGCGAGGCCGGCGTGCGCACCCTGGAGCGGTCCGTGGCCCGGCTGCTGCGCAAGATCGCCGCCCAGCACGAACTGGGCGAGCGCGACCTGCCGTTCACCGTCACCGACGCCGACCTGCGCGGCCTGATCGGCCGGCCGCACCACATCCCCGAGTCCGCCCAGGACCCGGCCGAACGCCGCACCTCGGTGCCCGGTGTGGCCACCGGCCTCGCGGTGACCGGCGCCGGCGGCGACGTCCTGTACGTCGAGGCCTCGCTGGCCGACCCGGAGACGGGCGCGGCGGGTCTGACGCTGACCGGCCAGCTCGGCGACGTCATGAAGGAGAGCGCACAGATCGCCCTGTCCTTCCTGCGCTCGCACGGCGCCGAACTGGAACTGCCGGTCGCCGACCTGAAGGACCGGGGCGTGCACATCCACTTCCCGGCGGGCGCCGTCCCCAAGGACGGCCCGAGCGCCGGCATCACCATGACGACCGCGCTGGCCTCGCTGCTGTCCGGCCGGCTGGTCCGCACCGACGTGGCGATGACCGGCGAGGTCTCGCTGACCGGCCGGGTGCTGCCCATCGGCGGGGTGAAGCAGAAGCTGCTCGCCGCCCACCGCGCCGGCGTCACCACGGTGATCATCCCCAAGCGCAACGAGCCCGACCTGGACGACGTCCCCGCGGAGGTGCTCGACAAGCTCGACGTGCACGCCGTCACCGACGTCCGCCAGGTCCTGGAACTGGCCCTCGCGCCGGCGACGAACGGCACGCGGCGGGAGCAGGCCCCGGTCGCGGCGTGACGGACGCGGCCGGTCACCGGGCCCGGGCTCCTCGTCAGGGGACCCGGGCCCCACGCCCGGCCCTCCCCGTGCGATCACTGGTGTGTGATCACTGGTGTGTGATCAAGCTCCGGGACCTCGCGGCTGCCGAGGGTCCGGGCCTGCGAAATACTGATCGGGCCGCGGCGAGCGCCGGAACAGGCGAGAACGTCCAGGAGCGGAAAACCGGATCAGGGGTGTCTGACGTGCACGAGGACGGAAACGGCGGCGGGCCTGCCAGTGGTGTGGACCAGGAGTTCCTCTCCCTGGAACGCGAGCTGACCGTGCTGCTGCGCCGGGCCCGGGCCAACCAGGGCGAGATGGCCCGCGAGGTCCATCCGGACCTGGAGCCCGCCGCGTACGGACTGCTGATCCGGCTGGAGGAGTGCGGTCGGCAACGGGCCACCGAACTCGCCGGCTACATCGGGGTCGGCAAGGCCACCATGTCCCGCCAGCTGCGCGCCCTGGAGGACCTCGGGCTGATCGCCCGCGAGCCCGACCCGGCCGACGGCCGCGCCTGGCTGGTCGACCTCACCGACGAGGGCCGCACCCGGGTCCGCCGGGTACGCGACGCCCGCCGCGTCCGCTACGTCAGCCAGCTCGCCCACTGGGACCGCGGCGAGGTCGCCGAACTGGCCCGGCTGCTCCACCAGCTCAACCTGGGCATGGAGCAGCCCCGGTAGGGCCCCAGGTGTGTCGCGGCCCCGGGCCGGCTCCGCCCGGGCGGTCCGCTCACAGGCCGACGAGGACCGCCGTCGCGTCGTCGTGCGTCTTGCTCCGGCCCAGGAACACCCGCTCCCGCGCGTCGGCGCGCTCCAGTTCGCGGACCCGCGCGACCAGGGCCCGGGCACCCTCCTTCTGCAGGAAGGTGAACAGGTCCGTCCAGTCGCCCTCCCGGAACCGCTCGCTCCAGCGCGTCGCCCCGTCGGTGAGCGCCGCGAGGGCGCCCACGCGCGCGCGGGGCACGCTCCCGGTCACCGCCCGGGCGGCCACCGAGGGATCGGCGGCCGCCGTGAAGAAGCCGCCCTCCTTGTTGCGGGCACGGGCGTCGCAGATCTCCTCGCTCGCCAGCAGGGCGCGCGGCAGACGGGCCAGCCGGTCGTCGAGAACGGGCGTGACGGTCCCGTCGGGGGCCCGCAGCAGCAGCGCCGAGTCGGACAGGACCAGGTACTCCACCGACCGCGGCGACCAGCGGGCGAGGACCACCGTGGCCTGCGGTGTTCGCGGGTGAGAAAGGTCACAGGTTTCGGCGTGGGCCGCGGCGGTAGACGCGATGGCGCGGGCCAGGGCCTCGGCCAGGGGAACATCAGGGAGAGAAACGGTCAGTTCGGTCAGCGCCCCGCCGAGACGCGAGGTGAACCACGGAACCGAATGCAGACAACCGGTGCCGCCGGGCGGCGGCGTCACTCCGTCCAGGACCACCACCGAACCGCCCTGCCCGCACGCGGGAAGTCCGACACTCGCGAAGTCCTCGTTGCGGCGGGTCGGATCACCGGGTTCCGTCACGAGTTCCGTATGCATCCGGCCAGTCTGCACGAGGTCTCCACAGCACCCGCAAAAGGCTTGCAACACTCGCGACTCGGCTGCGCCCCCGCAGGTCAGGCGCCTGGTTTGGGCGGGAATGCTGGGCTATGGGAAGGCGTGGCGGCGAATCCTGCCAAAGCCCGCCGCAGACGTCCAACCGGCCCGCCCTACAGGGCCGTCGCACACGCCGCGGGAACTTGCCCGCCAACTCCCCTCCGATGTTCACTCCTTCGGGTGGCGGGTCGGACGATGAGCGCTGACCGCCCACCGGCACTGGGAGGGTCGGGAACCGGAACCGTACCGGGCGTTCGCGTCGATGACGGGACGTCACCCGGGCCCTTGGGTACACGAGTCAGGAATGCGAGCACCGGTGCAGAAGACGCGGCCTCGGCGTACAGGCAGGCAGTCGGCCCCCGAGACGGAGGCGCGGACCCCCGTAGGCAAGGGCCGCCCGACCCACGTGCGCAACCGGCTGATCGTCGCGGTGGCCGTGGTGGCCGCCGCCATCGCAGGAGCCGGCGCCCCCGCCCTGCTGTCAGCCTCCGGTCAGTTCAAGGACTCCCAGGACCTGGTGACGCTGTCCGAGCGTACCCAGGACGCCCTCGCCCTCGCCCAGTCGCTGGCCGACGAGCGCGACGAGGTCACCTCCTACCTCGCGGCCGGCCGGCCCAGGTCGCTGGCCCCCACCGAGCAGAGCAGCGCACGCGTGGACCGGCAGGTCGAGGACCTGCGCACCGACTCCGACACCCCGGCCGACCTGCGCGCCGACCTCGACGGCATCGCCACGGTCCGGCGCTCCGCGCTCACCGGCAGGAGTTCCGCGCTCCAGGCGCACGAGGCGTACTCGGCGACCATCGCCGAGCTGCACCGGCTCGCCGAGCAGCTGGCCGAGCAGACCCCCACCCGGGCGCCCGACGGCGCGCACGCCCTCGCCGGACTGGACTCGGCCGTCCAGCAGGCCGCCGCCGCCCGCGGGCTGCTGCTGGCCGCGCTGCGCGTGCCGACCGACACCGAGCGCGTCTACGACCCGGTCACCGGTGTGACCAGCACCGAGAAGACCTCCTCCGAGGCCGACACCAAGGTGCGCGACGCGCTGACCGCCGCCGCCCAGCAGGCACGCGTGCGCTCCGACGCGGCCCTCGCCGACTTCCGCAACACCGCGCCGAAGACGGCGGTGTCGGCGTACGACGCGACGGTCACCGGCGGCGAGGTCGACACCGCGGACAAGTACCTCACCGAGCTGACCGACCGGCCCACGCTGGACGGCGACGACCTGGAGAACGACCCCAAGAAGCTGGACGCGGTCCTGTCCGCCCGGCTCGACCTGATGCGCGGCGCCGAGGCCTCGCTGTACGACCGCCGTACCAAGGACCTGGAGAAGCTGCGCGACGACGACTTCCTCGCGCTGGAGATCCAGGTCGGCGTCGTCGGCGCGCTGATGCTGGTCGCCGTGGGCGTCGCCACCGCCATGGCCCGCAGCCTGACCCGACCGCTGTCCGCCGTGCGGCGCGGCGCCGCCCGGCTGGCCGAGGCCGAGAACCCTGCCGTCGAGGAGCCGGTCGCGTTCACCGGCCGCAACGACGAGTTCGCGAAGGTCGTCCGCTCCGTCAACGCCCTGCACGCGCACACGGTCGCCCTGCACGAACGGCTCGGCACGCTGGAGGCCGACCGCAAGCACCTGGTCGGTCAGCGGCAGAAGATGGCCGACGCCCGTGAGGAACTGCGCGCCGAACTCACCGAGTCCACGGCCGCCCTGGAGCAGCTGCGCGGCAGCATCGGCTCCACGTTCGTCAACCTGGCGCTGCGCACGCTCGGTCTGGTCGAACGGCAACTCGCGGTCATCGAGGGCCTGGAGGAGCGGGAGCAGGACCCGGAGCGGCTCGCCACCCTCTTCAAGCTGGACCACTTCGCCACCGTCATGCGCCGGCACAGCGAGAACCTGCTGGTCCTCGCCGGTACCGAGCACGTCCAGCAGCATCCGGGGCCGATCCCGCTGGTGGATGTCGTGCGCGCCGCGGTCAGTGAGATCGAACGGTACGAGCGGGTCCGGATCGCGGCGCTGCCGCCGCACGCGCACGTGGCGGGGTTCGCCGCCGACGACCTCTCCCACCTGCTCGCCGAACTCATGGAGAACGCCACCTCGTTCTCCCCGCCCGACCTGCCCGTCGAGATCTCCGGCTGGCTGCTGGAGAACGGCGAGGTGATGCTCTCCGTCCAGGACGAGGGCATCGGCATGACCGAGGAGCGGCTCACCCGGCTCAACTCCCGGCTCGCCGAGTTCGACCCGGAGACGCCGTACGAGCAGGAGGGCGAGGAGGGGCTGGGCCTCGGACTGTACGTCGTCGCGCGCCTCGCCCACCGGCTCGGGGTGCGGGTGCAGCTGCGGGCGCAGAAGCAGGGCGGGGTCGCGGCGGTCGTCGTACTCCAGGCGGGCCTGCTGGCCGAGGCGTCCTCGGCCGCGGTCGCCGCCGGGCCGGGGGCTTCCGGCTCGGCCGGTCCGGTCTGCCTGCCGGGCGCCGATGCGGAGGCCAACTCCAACGTCCTGGCCGGCCGTTCGGCCGCGGACGACCCCGTGGTCGCGCTGGCGGAACGGGCCGCGCTGAACGCCGAGGCCGCGGAGAACGCGAAGAACGTGGGCGCGGAGGCCGGGGCTCCGCAGGCCGAGGCTCCGCGGGCCGGGGCTGCGCCGACCGAGGCCGCGCGTTCCGGGGCTGCGGAGACCGAGGCCGCGCGGGCCGGGGCACCGCAGACCGGAGTTCCGGAGAGCGAGGCCGCGCGCACCGAGGCCCCGGAGACCCCGTCCGAGACGACGATGGCCCTCCTCCTGCCGGCCCTCCAGGACGAACCGGACCCCACCCACCCCGAGACCGCACCGGCGCCGCCGACCGCCCCCGCCTCCCGCACCCCCGACGCATCCACCCGCACGGCGGAGGGAACGTTCGGGGAAGCGGCGGGCGCCGGCCCGGCCCCGGTGGCCCACGCAGGGCCGCCGGCCACCGGCGATGCCGTTCCCCACGCCCACCCGGACACCCCCGAGCCGTGGAGCGAGGCGCACCCGGCGGGGCCGGCGGCGGTCGGCACCGGCGCGAGCCTGCCCGGCCACCCGGCGGACGCCGGCCCGCTCGCACACCGGCCGGTGGCCGGCACCCGGCACGAGCCGTCCCGGCCGACGGACGACGCCGGCTCCCGGCCCCACGAGGGCGCCGAGCACAGCCGTACGGACGACGACGAGGAGCCGCTGACGGCCAAGGGGCTGCCCAAGCGGACCCCGAAGATCAC
This sequence comes from Streptomyces sp. bgisy159, assembly GCF_057707805.1. Taxonomy (NCBI): domain Bacteria; kingdom Bacillati; phylum Actinomycetota; class Actinomycetes; order Kitasatosporales; family Streptomycetaceae; genus Streptomyces; species Streptomyces sp. bgisy159. The sequence continues at coordinate 150,807 of NZ_JBYIQX010000014.1, forward strand.
TGAGCTGCCCGCACAGACCCCGCGCCGGCGGCCCGGTTCCGTCGACGCGGAGGCGCTGCGGCGGCGCCTGGGCGGCTTCCGCCGGGGGGCGGAGGCCGGCTACCGCGACGCCGAGTCGGCGAACACCGAGGAGACGGCCCGGAACCGGGTCCCGGCGCAGGGACGCGGCGAGCCCCCGGCCACCGGACGCGCCGAGCCCGCAGGACCCGCGGGACACGCAGCACACGCCGAGGAAGACACGTCGGGGGGCACAGTCGAGGAGGCAAGCAGTTGACCGCGCCCAGTACCTTCGGACTGAGCAGTGAAGCCCGTAATCTTCACTGGCTGTTGACCAATCTCGTCGAGGAGGTGCCGGGCATCCAGTCGGTCGCGGTGGTCTCCTCCGACGGCCTGCTGCTGCTGTCCTCGGACCCCGGCAGGCTCTCCGAGGCCCGCGACGCCCGCGGGGAGAAACCTTCAGGCCCGCGCGGCTCCTCCGCCGACCTCGCCACCATCGTCTCCGGCATCGGCAGCCTCACCGTCGGCGCCGCCAAGCTCATGGAGTTCGGCGGGGTGAAGCACACCATGGTCGCCATGGAGGAGGGCAGCCTCTTCGTGATGTCGATCAGCGACGGCTCGCTGCTCGGCGTGCACGGCTCCGCGGACTGCGACATGAGCGTGGTGGCCTACCACATGGCGCTCTTCGTCGGCCGGGCCGGCCACGTGCTGACCCCCGAGCTCCGCAGCGAGCTGAGGGCGTCGCTGGAGACCGCGGGGAGCGCCCGATGACCGACGGTCCGAAGCGGCCCCAGGGCAGGAAACAACTCCCGACGCGCGGCGGCGACCGCAAGCCCGCCCGCGTCCGTCCCTACTCGCTCACCGGCGGCCGTACCCGCTTCGGCCACGTTCTGCTGGTGGAGACGTTCGTCGCCAGCACCGCCGAGCTGGAGGCACCGCCGCAGCGCAGGGAACTGGCGAACGGCTCGCTGAAGGCGTCGGTCATGCCGGAGCTGCGGGCCATCGTCGAACTGTGCCGCCGTATGCGCACGGTGGCCGAGATCGCCGCGCTGCTGAGGATGCCGCTCGGCGTGGTCCGGGTGCTCCTCAGCGATCTCGCGGACCAGGGAAAGATCCGGGTGTACGGCACGGGAACCGGGCACGGCACCGGCCGGCCGGACCGCGCTCTGCTGGAAAGGGTGCTGAGTGGACTCCGTCGTCTCTGACGCCGCCGGGACCGGCGTCTCCCCGCTCCTCGAACCCGAGGAGGACCTCAAACCCTGGCAGACGGACCGTACCCGGGCGCCCGTCGCCACGAAGATCGTCGTGGCCGGCGGCTTCGGCGTCGGCAAGACCACCCTGGTCGGCACGGTCTCGGAGATCACGCCGCTGACGACCGAGGCGCTGATGACCGAGGCGAGCGAGGACCACGACGACCTCACCGCCACGCCGGAGAAGGTGACCACGACGGTCGCCATGGACTACGGCCGCATCACCCTCGACGACGACCTGGTGCTGTACCTGTTCGGCACGCCGGGCCAGCAGCGGTTCTGGTTCATGTGGGACGACCTGGTGCGCGGCGCGATCGGCGCGGTGGTGCTGGCCGACACCCGCCGGCTGAAGGACTGCTTCCCCGCGCTGGACTACTTCGAGAGCTGCGGGCTGCCGTACGTCGTCGCCGTCAACCACTTCGACGGCAGTGAGCTGTTCGAACCGGAGGACGTGCGGGAGGCACTGACGATCCCCCCGCGCGTCCCTGTCATGATCATGGACGCGCGGCGCCGGATCTCGGTGATCGAGACCCTGCTGGCCCTGGTCGGGCACGCGCTGGACGAAACCCCCGAGTAGCCCTCACCCGTAGGAGCCATCACCCGTATGCGGAAGATACTCGTCGTCGGAGCCGGCCAGTCCGGACTCCAGCTCGCCCTCGGCCTGCAGTCCCACGGGTACGAGGTCACCCTGATGTCCAACCGGACGGCGGACGAGATCCGCACCGGCCGGGTCATGTCGACGCAGTGCATGTTCCACACGGCGCTGCAGCACGAGCGCGACCTGGGACTCAGCTTCTGGGAGCAGCAGGCCCCGAAGATCAACGGCCTCGGCGTCTCGGTCGCCGCCCCCGGCTCGCACGACCCGGGCCCCACCCAGCGCGCGATCAACTGGGTCGGCCGGCTCGACGGGTACGCGCAGTCGGTGGACCAGCGGGTGAAGATGGCCGGCTGGATGGACACCTTCGCCCAGCGCGGCGGCCAGCTGGTCATCCACGGCGCGGCGGTCTCCGACCTCGACTACTTCTCCCGCGCCTACGACCTGGTCCTGGTCGCGGCCGGCAAGGGCGAGCTGGTGTCGATGTTCGCCCGCGACCCCGAGCGCTCCCCCTACCGGGAGGCGCAGCGGGCGCTGGCGGTGGCGTACGTGCACGGCCTGGGCCCGCGTCCGGAGCACCCGGACCTGGAGGCGGTGCGCTGCAACCTGGTGCCCGGCGTCGGCGAGCTGTTCGTCATGCCGACGCTCACCACCTCCGGCCGCGCCGACATCCTGTTCTGGGAGGGCATACCCGGCGGCCCGCTCGACGTGTTCAACGGGGTCAAGGACCCCGCGGAGCACCTCTCCCTGACCCTGGACCTGATGGAACGGTTCACCCCCTGGGAGCACGAGCGGGCCGGCAAGGTCGAGCTGACGGACGCGGGCGGCGTGCTCAGCGGCCGCTACGCCCCGACCGTGCGCAACCCGGTGGGCAGGCTGCCCGGCGGCGGGCTGGTCCTCGGCGTCGCCGACGTCGTCGTGGCCAACGACCCGATCACCGGTCAGGGCGCCAACTCGGCGGCCAAGTGCGCCGCCGCCTACCTCGCCTCGATCCTCGAACACGGCGAGAAGGAGTTCGACGAGGACTGGATGCGGGCCACCTTCGACCGCTACTGGGCCACCGCCCGGCACGTCACCAAGTGGACCAACGCGATGCTCGCGCCGCCGCCCGAGCACGTCCTGAACCTCATCGGGGCCGCCGGCCAGCTCCCGCCGGTCGCCGACCGCTTCGTGAACGGCTTCGACGACCCCTCCGACTTCGAGAACTTCTTCTACGAGCCGGACAAGGCCGAGACGTACCTGGCGTCGGTCACCGGCGCCGCCTGAGCCCCCTGCGGCACGGCGGGGGAGCCGGCCGCGGCCGGCCTCCCCGCCCGGTACCTCGCGTACGCCTCCCGTGCGGGGCGACCGGCGGAGGCGGTGCCGGTCAGGCCGGTGTCGCCCAGTCCGGTGTCGCCCAGTCCGGTTGCGGTCAGTCCGGGGCGTCGGCCGACGCGTAGCCCTCGTCCGACCCGTCGAGGGCGCTCTCGGGCAGCTCCGGCGGCGTGTAACGCCGTAGCGGCTCGCCGTCCGGGTCCGGGCGTACGGCCCCAAGGACCGGGTTCGCGGCGATCGGCGAGACCTTCACCCGGGCGCCGGGCCGGGGCGCCTGGACCACCATGCCGTCTCCCAGGTACATCGCCACATGCGTGGCCTCGGGGAAGTAGACCACCAGGTCACCCGGGCGCAGCTCACTCAGCGGGACGCGGGGCAGCTCGGCCCACTGCTCCTGGCTGGTGCGCGGGATCGGCGTCCCGGCGCGCTCCCAGGCCGTCGAGGTCAGCCCCGAGCAGTCGTACGCCTCGGGGCCCTCCGCGCCCCACTCGTACGGCTTGCCCAGCTGGCGCACGGCGTAGCGCAGCGCGCGGTCACCGGCCGCCGACGGCTTGCCGTCGTCGCTCAGCGCGCCCGAGGCGAGGAACTCCTCCTGCCGCTCGGCGATCCCGTCCCGTTCGAACTCCGCCAGCTTCCGCAGCCGGTCCGCGTCGATCGAGGCGAGCAGCTCGGTGACCTCGTCGAGGCGCCGCCGTACGTCGTCGCGTTCCTTCTTCCTGCGCTCGGTGAGGGTGAGTTGGGCGTCCAGCGCGGCGCGCGCCCGGCGGGCCAGCGTGTCGCGGCGGTGCTCGGCGCCGGCCAGCCGGGTGGTGGTGGCGGCCCGTTCCCGCGTCAGCCGGCCGATCACCCGCCCCTGTTCCAGGGCGTGCTGCGGGTCGCGGGCCAGCAGCAGCCGGACGTACGGCGAGATGTCGGTGCTGGACTGGTACTGCTGGCGGGCCAGCCGGCCGGCCGCGCCCCGGCTGTCGCGCAGCGCCAGCCGGGCCCGCACCAGCTCCCCGTCGAGCCGCGCGACCTCGGCGCGTTTCTCCTTCAGCCGCTCCTCGGTGGCGTTGTACGCCTCGGTGGCCCGCTCGGCCTCCCGGTACAGCCGCTGAAGGTCCGTCAGCAGCTCGGCCACCGAGCGCGCGCCGGGCTCCGGCGGCTCGGGAGCGGCCACGGCGGCACCGGGGGACAGGACGGCCCGGACCGCGAGCACCGCCGTACACACCGCGAGCGGCAGCCTCCCTGACACGTCATCACCTCCGCCGCGGGGCGGCCCCTCCACCCCGCAGGGCGAGCATCAGACGGGTCGGCGAGGTCCGCGCGCCGGGCGTGCGCGGTTCGGCGCAACGGGGTCACCCGTCGGCGTCATCCCGTTCGCGGTCCGGCGTGGCGGCGGGACCGGCGGGCGGCCTGGACCACGGCAGCCGCTCCCGGAAACCCCTCTTCTCGCCGCCCTCCGGATCGAAGACGTACTTCCAGCCCGTCGGCAGGCCCAGCCTCTTGCCGTGCCCGCGCGGCGCGCGCCGGTACACCAGCACGGTCGGCGGCCCGCCGGCCGAGTCCGGGACGGGGATGCGGTAGGTCTTCGGGGGCTGTCCGGTGGGGCCCAGCAGGACCGGGAGCACCCGGCCGTCCATGGGGCCGCCCTCGAACGGGGTCTCTTCGCTCTTCACGGGACCAGTGTCAGACATCCGCGGACAGGGCGGTGATCACCTCGGCCGTCTGGGCGTCCCGGTGGGCGGTGACGGAGAGCGCGGCCACGAACTGCTCCACCAGCCAGTCGCGCAGCTCGGCCGTCGGCGGCTGCTTGCCGTCGTCCAGCCACATCAGCGAGGCCGCCTCCACCGCCGTGATCCACATCCGGACGGTCATCCGCAGCCGGGGGCCCGGTTCGGCCACGCCCAGATGCCGGTAGATGTGCTCGGCGGCGGCCCGACGCACGCCGTCCACGGTGGCCGTCGTCCGCGAGGTCTCGACCACGCTGCCGCCCTGCAGCAGGGCGCTGAAGCCGGCGTCGTGCTCGTCGACGAAGGCCAGGTAGCGGTCGAGGGCGCGGGTGAGGCGGGGCAGCAGCGGCCCCTGCCTCGGCTCGTCGAAGCACTGCCGCAGTTCCTCGGCGGCCGACTTCAGGGCCGCCTCGTACAGCTGCTGCTTGCCGCCCGGGAAGTACCGGTACACCAGCGGCCGAGACACCCCGGCCGCCTCCGCCACGTCGTCCAGCGAGACGTCCTCGGGGGCGCGGTGCGCGAAGAGGTTCAGGGCGGCGCCGAGGAGCTGGGCACGGCGGGCCTCGACACTCAGGCGGCGGTAGGCCGGGGCGGCGGGGGTCATGCAGTGCAGCGTAGTCGGCCCTCGGCAGACCCGTCGTGGCTGGTCGCGCGGTTCGCGGCGCCCCGTCGGCGGTCCGTGGCCGGCGCCGGTCACGCCAGCAGGCCGGACGACCTCCACAACCGCCGTCCCACTCCCCGCAGTACGCCGATGTCGTCCAGGAAGTCGGTCAGCCGCCTGGCCCCGTTCTGCATGACCTCCCGCCGGTGGCCGCTGGCCTTCACCTGCGCCATGGCCTCCCGCCTGTCCAGGCCCACGTTCGTGTAGACCTCGGGGTTCACGAACGCCACCGAGAACACCCGCGCGAACTCACCGGAGGTGACCCGCGTGAACTCCTGCGACCAGCGCGGCGCGGTCAGCATCTGGCGCCGCAGCTCCTCGCGGGCGTACCGCACGTGCCGGGCCTCCTCCACGACGTGGATGCGGGTGACGCCCCGGACCAGGGGCTGGATCCGCTCGTCGGGGAAGGTCAGCCGCTGCATCCAGTCCAGCACCTCCTCGCCGAGCAGCGTCGCCGTGAAGGAGCCGGGCGTGGTGGAGATCGTCTTGAACAGCCGGCCGAGGTTCTGGTGGACGCGGCTGACCGGGTACCACGGCGTGTCCCCGCGCTCGATCAGCCGGGCGAACATCTTGGAGTGCCGGCACTCGTCCTCGATCTCGGTGAGCGCGTACCGCACGTGCGCGCTCGTGGCGGCCTTGTCGTAGATGTGCCGGCACAGCAGCTGCATGAGGATGATCTCGAACCAGATGCCCAGCGAGGCCAGGGCCGCCGCCTCGTGCTGGGACAGCAGGATCCGCTGCTCCTCGCTCATCCGCCGCCACATCGGGGTGTCGTAGAGCGACACCAGCTCGGGCGGCCAGAACCACTTGCCCTCCTCGAAGGGCGCGTCCCAGTCCAGCTCCTTGTCCGGGTCGAAGGAGTGCTTGGCGGAGGAGGCGAGCAGCCGCTCGGCGACCTGCTCCCGGTCCTTGAGCAGTCCGAGGGCGTCCCGCAGACCGTCGACCGCGTCGGCTTCAGTGAGGGTCGTCATGGCCCTTATGAGACTGCCTGTCAGCAAGCTCGTCAATCCCCTGCGCGGGACTTGTGTCAACGGCGCACCCGGCGATCACCCGACGGAACGCCGCATCGGTGTTCGCCCTGGGTACGCTGACCGTGTCAGGCAGACTCCGTCGCATGGGAGCAATCATGAGCGCCGCGCGGGATCACGGGCTGGGTGACGACTACGAGTGGCCCCGCCCGCCGATGGGCGGCTGGACCGCGGACGACCTCGACGAGCTTCCCAACCTGCCTCCGCACACGGAGCTGATCGACGGGAGCCTCGTCTTCATGAGTCCGCAGACCAAGTTCCACATGCGCGCGATCCGTCTGCTGGACAACGCCCTGTTCGACCAGGCGCCGGACGAGTGGGAGGTCTACCGGGAGTTCACGGTCACGCTCGACGACCAGAACCGTCCCGAGCCCGACGTACTGGTCGCCCGCTTCGGCGCCGACACCGGGCCCAGGCAGACCCGGCTCCTGCACGGGGACGTCATCCTGGCCGTCGAGGTCGTGTCCGACGACTCCCGTTCCCGGGACCGGGAGACCAAGCCGCGCAAGTACGCGGCCGCGGGCATCCAGCACTTCTGGAGGGTCGAGGAGAGCGACGGCCTCCCCGTCGTCTACGTCTACGAACTGGAGCCGGTCACCAAGGCGTACGTCCCCACCGGCATCTTCCACAACCGCCTGAAGCTGACCGAGCCCTTCCCCGTCGACATCGACCTCACCGCGATCAACGCACGTCGGCGTGGCGGCACCCGCTAGACCGAGCACCCCAGACCGCCCGGAACCTCCCCGGACACCGGCTCCGCGCCTTGCGGCGGGAACGACGCGCGCAGCGTGAAGGCGTACGGGCTCGGGCCGTGCGTCCGCAGGTGCAGCAGCCGCGCCTCCGCCTCCGCGACCGTCGGACGATGGCCCGCCGGGACCCACCACAGCGCGACCATGGCCTCCGCCGCCCGCTCGAACCACTCCCGCCGGCGGGCGAGCATCTCACGGTGCCGGCCCTGGTACATGTACGCCGTCAGGGCGTCGGTGTCCCGCCACACCGACATGTTGACGACCAGCCAGTCGTCGCCGAAGATGCGGATGTCCGTCGCGTCACCCTCCTCGGACTGCAGCCGCCAGACGAGCCCCTCCGCCGCGTCGGCGTCGGCGTTGACCGGGTCGAGGCTGTCCACGAAGTCCTTCAACTCGGGCGAGTCCAGCGGGAACTTGAGTCGGGCGATGTTGACCTGGGCGAGTTCGAGGGCGGCGGCTTCCGTCATGGACCGAACGGTAGGTCGGGCGACCGGTTCTCCGACAGCCCCGTCTCACGACCTGAGCACCGCCTCCATCACCGCCCGCGCGATCGGCGCCGCCACCCCGCCCCCCGTGATGCCCTCCCGGTCCCGCGAGGCGTCCTCCACCACCACCGCCACCGCGACCCGCGCCTGAAGGTCCCGCTCACCGCGCGCCCACGACACGAACCAGGCGTACGGCGTGCCCGAGTTGCCGATGCCGTGCTGGGCGGTGCCGGTCTTGCCGCCGACCACCGCTCCGGGGATCGCGGCCATCGTCCCGGTGCCCTCCCGCACCACGTCCTCCATCAGCTCCCGCATCCGCCGCGCCGTCGCCGGCCGCATCGCCTGCCGCGCCGGCCGGGAACCCGCCGTCGCCACCGTCGCCCCGCCCCGCCGGGTCGTCCGCTCCACCAGATACGGCGTGCGCACCTGCCCCCGGTCGGCCACCGCCGCCGCGACCATCGCCATCTGCAGCGGTGTCGCCCGTGTGTTGTACTGCCCGATCGACGACAGCGCCAGCTGCGCCCGGTCCACCGTCGGGTCGAAGGTGGACGGAGCCACCGGGAACGGGATCCGCACATCACGGTCGTTGAAGCCGAACGCCTCCGCCGTCGCCGTCATCCGCTCCACGCCCACGTCCACCCCGAGCTTCGCGAACACCGTGTTGCACGACCACTCGAACGCCTCCCGCAGCGGGGCGTCCGCGCAGCCCCCGCCCTCGTTCGTCAGGGCCGTCGCCGTCCCGGGCAGGGTGTAGGGCGCGGGGGAGTCCGTCGCCGCGTCCAGGTCGGTCACCACCCCCGCGTCCAGCGCCGCCGCCGCGGTCACCACCTTGAAGGTGGATCCCGGCGGATACGTCTGCCGGACCGCCCGGTTGAGCATCGGCTTCGCCGGGTCCGAGGTCAGCCGTGCCCATGCCCGCTGGACCGCCGCGTCGTTCCCGGAGAGCACCGACGGGTCGTACGACGGTACCGACACCAGCGCCAGCACCCGCCCCGTGGCCGGCTCCACCGCCGCCACCGCACCCGTACGGCCGGCCAGCCCCTCGTACGCGGCCCGCTGCGCCCGCGGGTCGATCGTCGTCACCACGTTGCCGCCGGGCGGGCGGTCGCGCGTCATGCCGTCCCACAGCGGGAACGGCGACAGCAGCGGGTGGTCCCCGGAGAGCACCGCGTCCTCCGTGCGCTCCAGGAAGGCCGTGCCGTACCGCTGCGAGGCGAACCCGGTCACCGGCGCGTACAACGGCCCCCGCAGGTACGTCCGTTCGTAGCGCAGCTGCTCCCCGGTGTCCCGCGACCCGGTCACCGGCACCCCGCCCACCAGGATGTCGCCGCGGGGCTGACCGTACCGGGCGATGGTGGAGCGCCGGTTGCCCGGGTTGTCGTCGTACCGCGCGGACTCCACCACCTGCACCCGGGCCGCGTTCACCAGCAGCGCCACCAGCAGCAGTACGCAGAAGACGGCCACGTGCCGGATGTGGCGGGTCACCGCGCCCACCCGTGGATCGCCGTCATGCCACGGTCCTCCCGTCGTAGTTGCGGCGCGCCGAATGACTCACCCGGATCAGCAGTGCCACGATCGTCCAGTTGGTGACCAGCGACGACCCGCCCTGCGCCAGGAACGGCATCGCCATGCCGGTCAGCGGGATCAGACCCGTCACCCCGCCCGCGATGACGAACACCTGCAGTGCCACGATCGAGGCGAGCCCCACCGTCAGCAGCCGTCCGAACGGGTCGCGCACCGCGAGGCCGGCCCGGTAGCCGCGCTCCACCAGCAGGGCGTAGAGCACGAAGAGCGCCGACAGCCCCGCCAGGCCCAGCTCCTCGCCCGCCGTCGCCAGGATGAAGTCCGACTTCGCGGCGAAGCCGATCAGGATGGAGTGCCCCCGCCCCAGCCCGGTGCCCAGCATCCCGCCCGCGGAGAACGAGAACAGCGACTGCGCCAGCTGGTTGGGCCCCTCGCCCGCCTCGATCGACGCCAGCGGCTGCCGCCAGACCTCGACCCTGCCGTGCACGTGCGGCTCCAGCCAGCCCACGGCGACCGCGCCGAACGCCGCCAGCAGCAGCCCGACCGCGATCCAGCCGGTGCGGCCCGTGGCGACGTACAGCATCACGACGAACAGGCCGAAGAACAGCAGCGAGGTCCCGAGGTCCCGCTCCAGCACCAGGACTCCCACGCTCAGCAGCCAGATCGCCACGATCGGGCCCAGCACCCGCCCGGTGGGCAGCTGCATGTACCAGATCCGGCGGCCCGCGTACGCCAGCGCCGTGCGGTTGGCCGCCAGATAGGCGGCGAAGAACACCGCCAGCAGCACCTTCGCGAACTCGCCCGGCTGGATGGAGAACCCGCCGAGCCGGATCCAGATCCGGGCGCCGTTCACGGCGGGGAACAGCACCGGCAGCGTCAGCAGGACCAGTGCCGCGGCCACGCACACGTACGCGTACCGCTGCAGCACCCGGTGGTCGCGCAGCGCGGCCACGACGACGATGAACAGGCCGACGCCCAGCGTCGACCACACCAGTTGCGCCGGCGCCGCCCGGTCGCCCGGCGTCTCCAGGTCCAGCCGGTAGATCAGCACCAGTCCGATGCCGTTGAGCAGCACCCCGATCGGCAGCGGCAGCGGATCGGCGTACGGGGCGCGCCACCGGACCGCCAGGTGCGCCAGCAGCGCCAGTACGCCGAGCCCGGCGCCGTACCCGGCGGCGCCGGGCGGAACGGCGCCCTGCCGGGCCAGGCCGACCGCGCAGTAGCCGCACACGGACAGCAGCACGGCCACCACGATCAGGGCCAGTTCGACGCCACGGCGCCGGGGGAGGCGTACCACGGGGGCGGGCGGCCGCACCGCCGTGACGGTTCCGGCTCCAGCTCGCATCATGTCCGGAATTTACCCAAATGGGGCTCCTTGTGAGCCTTGGATAGGTTTTCGCGGGGTGTCGCGGGTCGGGGTGTCGCGGGTCAGCACCAGCGGGGGGCCGGGCCGATGTTGTCGATGTAGCGGGCCGCGCCCCAGGCCCAGGTGCCGTCCGTGAGGAGGTACCAGAGGGGGTTGCCGCCCACGGTCTCGCCACCCGTCTTGCAGTAGATGGAGACGATCTCGCCCTTCGCGGCGACCCGGATGACCTGGCCGGCCCGGGTGGGTGCGCTGCGCAGCAGTAGTCCGCCGTTGGCCGTCACCACACCCTTGGCGAGCCGGGAGTTCTGCTCCTGGTGGTGCCCCCAGTCGCCCCGTCCGTCACCGCCTCGTCCGTCACCGCCTCGGCCGTCACCGCCCCACTCCTCGCCGGCCGCGGCGGGCGCGACGGCGAGGGCGGACGCGAGGGCGGCGCCTATGACGACACCGGACACCCGGGAGAGAGTGGAGCGCAGTGACATGACGTACCTCCGTGAAGGGGGTGAATCCGACTAAACGCCACGCTAGGAGCGCCGGACCCCGAGTGCCTTTTTAAGGGGGCCGAGCGGGGCGCCGGGCCCAGTGGGGGTTGGGGGTGCGGACGCGGGGCGGGGCGGGGGCGTCGGGCATGCGTGTCGGCTGTGGGTGCCGAGCCGGGGCGCCCGGCGTTGGTGGGGGTGGGGGTGGGGGTGCGGATGCGGGTGCCGGGGCCGGGCCGTGGGCGGTGGGCGGCTCCGCCGGGCGGGTGGGCTCAGTCCGCGTCGGCGGGCAGCCGCAGTACCGCGACCGCGCCGCCCTCCTCCGCGTTGGCGAACGACAGCCGCGCCCCCAGCACCTCCGCCTGCCCCACCGCGATGGTCAGCCCCAGCCCGTGTCCCTTGGACACTCCCTCCGTCCGGAACCGCTGTGGTCCGTGCGCCAGCAGGTACTCCGGATACCCGTCCCCGTGGTCCCGGACGGTCACGGTCGGCCCGTCCACCGTCACCACCACCGGGCCCCGCCCGTGACGATGCGCGTTGGACACCAGATTCCCCAGCACCCGCTCCAGCCGCCGCCGGTCGGTCTCCACCCGCGCGTTCCGGACGACCCGCACCTCGGTGTCGGTGCCGGAACCCCGCACCGCCCGCAGCGCCACCGCCCCCAGATCCTCCGCGTCCAGCTCCACCCGCTCGCGCCCGGTGTCCAGCCGGGAGATCTCCAGCAGGTCCTCGGTCAGTGTGCGCAGCGCCGCCACCCGGTCGCGCACCAGCTCCGTGGGCCGCCCCGGCGGCAGCAGCTCGGCCGCCGCGTGCAGCCCGGTCAGCGGGGTGCGCAGCTCGTGCGCCACGTCCGCCGTGAACCGCTGCTCGGCCAGCAGCTTGCCCTGCAGCGTGGCCGCCATCGTGTCCAGCGCGGCGGCGACCGCGGCCACCTCGTCCGGGGGACGGGTCGCATCCTTCGTCCGGGGGTCGTCGACCCGCGCGTCGAGGTCCCCGCCGCTGATCCGCCGCGCGACCCGCGCGGTGGTGTGCAGCCGCGCGGTCACCCGGGTGACCGCGAACGCGCCGACCAGCAGCGTCGCCCCGATCGCCAGCCCGGACGACCACAGGATGGCGCTGTCGAGCCCCTCGATGGTGCGGGCCTGCTGCCCGTAGTCGACGGCGACGGCGAGGGCGCGGTCACCGTCGGCGGGGCCGGCCGCCCACATCATGGGGCGGCCGCGGTGGTCGGCGACCATCGTGCCGCGCTCCCCGGCCACCGCGAGCGCGCGCAGCCGCGGCGGCAGGCCGGGCGGATCGACGCCGGCGCCGCGCATCAGGGTGTCGCCCGCCTCGTACGCCCGGGTGGCGTCGGCCAGGCGTGCCAGCGCCCGGTCGCGGGCCTGGCCGACGGTCTGGTTGGTCACCTGGACGTGCACCAGCACGCCGAGCAGCGCGGCGAGCGCGCAGCACATCACGGTGATGAACACGGCCGTCTTCACCGCGAGGGTGCCGGCCCACTGGGGCAGGGCGAGCCGTACGCGTCTCATCCGCGGCTCGCCGAGGGGGACGGGGCCGGGGCCGGGGTTGTTCCGGGGGAGGTGGTACCGGTGGCCGGGGCGGACGGGTGCGGGCGGCCGTGGAGGCGCAGCATCTCGTCGTGGGTGAGGAGCATCGCCTTCTCCTCCGGGTCCCAGGTCCACTGCAGGCGGTACTCGTAGTCAGCGAGGTCCGACGGCGAACGGATGATCACCGACCGGCCGGCCAGCTCGACCGCGCTGACCGCGTCCTCCCAGGCCATCACGCGCACCAGCCGGTGCCGCTCCACGGTGTACACGCGGACCGCCGTCAGGTCCGGCGCGTCGCCGGGCAGCAGCCGGAAGCCCAGGGTCAGGTCGGGGCGCCCGTCCCCGGTGAGGTCGCGGTAGTAGGGCCGCAGGACGGGACACCGGGCTCCCTCACCTCCCTCGCCGTCCGCGCTCGCGTCGCCCGCACCGTCGTCGGCGCACTCGTCCATCAGGCCGGCGGTGTCGCGGTAGGGCGCCTTGGCCCCGGAGTAGTCGTCGGGGTGCGCCGCGATCTCGGCGCGGACGATCGCCGCCGGATCGACCGCGCGGATGTCGTCGCCGGGCACGCCGACACCCTTGACGGTCTCCGTGTCGGCCTCGTCGATGCTCCAGGCGGGGCTGGACGCCGGGGTCAGCTCCGGCCACAGCCGGGCCGGGCTGGTCGCCGTGGGCGTCGCGCCCGCCCGGCGCAGTCCGCCGGTGTCGCCGCAGGCGGCGCTCGCCGCGGCCAGCAGGGCAACGACCACGGTGATCCTGGCGGGGCGGCTGAGGGACACGGGGCTCCTGTGATCCGAGACGACGACGGCCCCGTACACGATATTCGTACGGAAGTCCTTTTTGCGTACCGCCGGGTATGCCGGAGGGCGCGGCGCCCCGCCCGTGCGGCGCGCCACCCGTGCGGCGCCGCCGGTGGAGCGGGCCGGCGGTCGGCCGGGGTCGCCGGTGCTGCCGGTGCTGAAACGATTACTCGGCCAGCTCCTCCAGCAACCGCGCCGTCGGCAGTCCCGCCCTCAGGTACTCCACGAACAGCTCGTTGTGCAGCGCCCACGGCGAGCGCCGCGACCGTATCAGCCCGATCGCCTCGTCGGCCGTGTGCCCCCGGCGCACCAGGGTGTGGGCCACCACCAGCCCCGACCGGTTGTAGCCGTGGAAGCAGCGGACGAGCACGCGGCGCCCCTGGTCCAGGGCATCGCCGGCCGCCTGGGCCAGCCGTATCACGCCCGCCAGCTGGGTGCCGTCCAGCGGGCCGTCCGGGATGGGCCACACCTGGTGCCGGACCCCCGGCTCCGGCCCGTGCCCGGGCATCCGCAACAGCGTCTGCACGAGATCGAACTCGCGGCCCACCACCGCGAGCTCCACGTGCCCGGTACGCGCCCGGAACTCGTGCCCGCCCATCCACAGGCCGGGCACCACCTCGTTCCACGCACTCTCCGGGGCCGGTACGTCGGGTTGCTTCCCACGGGTCTGCAACGGCGCCTCCCCAACCGCGCTGGCCTGACGTTCTGACCTGCCCAACCCGCTGCCGGGGTAACCGCCTTCTTGCCCCCGGAGCACCCGCCTGTTCCCATGGTCATGGGGTGATGCGGATGAGCGGACTGCGCGTCGTACCGGCCCGGCGGCACGGCCGGGAGCGGCTCTACGTCTGCCTCCCGGACGGCCGGAACATCGCGTGGTACGACCGCGACGCCGCCCGGGTCAACCTGCTCGGCGAGGACCACCGGGATGCCGTCCTGGCCGCCCTCAGACCCTTCCTGACCGGCCCGGTCAGCGTCGGCCCGCCTCCGGTGCCGACCCCCGCCGAGCTGGCCCGGCTCACCCTCCCGCCCGACGACGACCTGGCCCCCAACCGGCCGGGCGAGGCCCTGCTGGTCGCCCTCGACCGCGACCCCGGCGCGCCCTACCGGCTGCGCGCCGACCCGCGCCGCCGGGCGCTCGCCGCCGAACAGGCCGTCGGCGACGCCCTGGACCTGCTCGACGGAGCCGGCTGGCACACCCTGCACTCCGTGCCCCTGCCCGGCGGTGACCGGATCCACCACCTGGTGATCGGACCGGGCGGCCTGCTCGCCGTCCACGCGCTGAACGCCCGCCGGCACCGGGTACTGGTCGCCGACCCCGAGGTGAGCGTCGGCCGACGCGCGCCGCAGCCCCTGCTGCGCCGGCTGCGCGCCACCGCCGACCGGGCCCGCCACGCCCTGACCGCCGAGGTCCGCCCGGTACTGGCCCTGGTCGGCCCGGCAGACGTCCGCGTCACCGTCCCGCCGCGCGAGGTCCGTGTCGTGCGCGACTCCGACCTGCCCGCGCTGGGCCGGCTGGGGCCGGTGCTCAAGCCGGCGGACGTGGAGGCCCTGCACGCGATGGCCAGGGACCGGAGGACCTGGGCCTCCTGCTGAGACGGGCCCCGGGCCCGGCGCCACACCTGTGCGGGCACGGTGCCGCGTCACGGCAGCGTCCCCGCGTGGTCCGCGTCGAACAGGGCGGCGAGCAGATCACCGTGGTCCTGTACCCGGGGCGGGATGTCGCCGGCCCGGAACGCCAGCGGCTCGGGTGACCGGCAGTCCTCGATCTCCGTCCAGGTGACCGGCGCCGAGACGAGGGGCTCGGGCCGGGCGCGCAGGGTGTACGGGGTGGCCGTGGTCTTGCGGGCCGCGTTCTGGCTCCAGTCGACGAACACCTTGCCCGGCCGCAGGCTGCGCGTCATCCGGTGCAGCACCAGCCGCGGCATCGCCCGCTCTGCCTCGACGGCCAGCCGCTTCGCGTAGTCGCTCACCTGCTCCGACGACGCCCCGCGCACTCCCGCCAGCAGGTGCAGCCCCTTCGCCCCGGAGGTCTTGGCGTACGCCTCGATGCCGTCCGCCGCCAGCCGGTCGCGCAGCCAGAGCGCGACCTCGCAGCAGTCGACGACGGTGGCGGGCGGTCCGGGGTCGAGATCGAGGACCAGCCGGTCGGCGGTGCCGGGGTCCCCGATCGTCCACTGGTGGGTGTGGAACTCGGTGACGAGGTTCGCCGCCCACATCAGGCTGGGCAGATCCTGCACCAGCACCATCCGCGACGGTCCCTCCGACCGGGGCACCTCGGCGGTGGTCACCCAGTCGGGGGTGCCCGGCGGCACGTTCTTGGTGAAGAACACCTGCCCGTCGGGGCCGTCCGGGTAGCGCAGGAAGGACACGGGCCGGTCGCGCAGATGGGGCAGCAGCACGTCCGCGACCGACGCGTAGTAGTGCAGCACCTCGCCCTTGGTGAAGCCGCTCGCCGGATACAGCACCTTCTCCAGATTGCTGAGGGCCAGCCGTCGCCCCGCCACCTCTGTGATCGGCGTCATACGATGAGAATCACACGAAACCGGCACATAACGCCCGTCTCTCACCTGGAAGGGGTGCTGCCCGTGCGATCCATATGGAACGGCGCCATCTCGTTCGGCCTCGTCAGCATCCCGATCAAACTCGTGAACGCCACGGAGAGCCACTCGATCTCCTTCCGGCAGATCCACTCCGAGGACGGCGGCCGCATCCGCTACCGCAAGGTCTGCGAGCTGGAGGACCGCGAGGTCACCCAGTCCGAGATCGGCAAGGGGTACGAGGACGCGGACGGCACGATCATCCCGATCACCGACGAGGACCTGTCCCACCTCCCGCTCCCGACCGCGAAGACGATCGAGATCGTGGCCTTCGTCCCGGCCGACCGGATCGATCCGCTCCAGATGGACCAGGCGTACTACCTCGCCGCCGGGGGCGCCCCGGCCGCCAAGCCGTACACCCTGCTGCGCGAGGCCCTCAAGCGCAGCAACAAGGTCGCGATCGCGAAGTACGCCCTGCGCGGCCGGGAACGGCTCGGCATGCTGCGCGTCGTCGGAGACGCCATCGCCATGCACGGGCTGCTCTGGCCCGACGAGGTCCGCGCACCCGAGGGCGTCGCACCCGAGACCGGCGTCACCGTCCGCGACAAGGAACTCGACCTCGCGGACGCGCTGATGGACACGCTGGGCGAGGTCGATCTCACGGAGCTGCACGACGAGTACCGCGAGGCCGTGGAGGAGGTCATCGCCGCCAAGGCATCCGGCGAGACCCCGCCCGAGGCCCCGGAGGCGCCGGCCGGCGGCAAGGTGCTCGACCTGATGGCGGCCCTGGAGAACAGCGTCCGCGCGGCACGTGAGTCACGCGGCGAGGAGCCGGGCGACGTCAGACACCTCCCGAGCCGCGCGGAACCGAAGGGCGCGGGCGGCAAGAAGAGCACCGCGACGACGGCGAGGAAGTCGGCACCGTCGGCCGCCGCGAAGAAGTCGACGTCCAGGTCCGCCCAGTCGGCGAAGAAGACCTCCGCGAAGACGACCTCCCAAAGCACCCGGAAGGCCGGCGCCAAGGCCTCCGAGAAGACGCCGGCCAAGAGCGCGGCGAAGTCCACGGCCAAGAAGGCATCGACCGGCACGACGAAGAAGACGGCGGCGAAGAAGACCACCTCCCGCAAGCGCACGGCGTGACTACGTCCCTACCACGCCCGGCCCGCCCGGCCGCCCAGGCCACCAAGCCGGACCGCATGACCGTCGAGCGTCAGGCCCGGACCCGCCGCGGGCACCGGAGATCTTACGAGACCCTGACAGGCCCGCCGTCCGGGCCCGCTGCCGGCCCGTCATGCGCCAGGCTGGTACCCACCGCCCCCCCCTCGCCGCCCCGCGCCGGGAGGGCATCACCGTGGTGTTAAGGAAAGCGGCCACCGCGGTGCGACGCCCCGGACCGGGCCCCTGACCCGGTCCGGGGCCTCACCCGTCACGTTGCCCCTCGTCGGCGCCCCGTTTCTCCGACCCCCGGCCGTTTTGCATAATGCAAGGCGAACGGGAAGCCCGCAGCGGACGGCAGGCCCTCAGGACGACACACGGGACGCCATACGGGGGTGACACGGGGGGTGAACGCGAGGACGCGCGGCCCGCGCCGCCGCACCCTGCCTCGGTCCGTGACCCTGTCCGCGCCCCCGCCCCCCGAACCCGGCCTGATGGCCCACCTGCGCTCCACCGTCTGGGGCCCCGCGGAGTTCGTCGGCCTGCCGCCGTGGTGGCTGGTCGGTGAGGGCCTCCTCGTCGGCACGCTCGCCGTGTCGGCGATCGTCGGTACGGCCGTCGCCGGCGCCTGGTACGGGCTGCCCGCGCTCGCGGGCGGTGAGGCCGGCCTGGTCTGTGCCGCCGCCCTCACCCTGTACCTGTGCCTGGTCCGGGCGGGCCGGGCGCTGATCGGCCTGGTCGCCGTCCTCGCCGTCTGCCTCGCGCTGCAGGCGCCGCAACTCGCCTCAGGGTTCGTCCTCGCGGCCCGCGGCCAGGTCGAGTCGGTGGTGGTGACCTCGGTCGACGGCGGCCCCGCGGCCGTCTCCAGCCACGGCCGCTACCTGTGCTCGGTGACCGACCACGAAGGCGTCCCGCTGAAGGTCCGCATCCGGCGCGGCTGCGGCCGCGCCACCCGCCCCGGCGACGAACTCGCCGTCGTCCACGACCGCGAGGGCCGGGTCCCACCCCGCGGACTGACGGCCGGCGGCCCGGTACGCGCCCCGCTGCGCGACGCGTCCGGCTGGGCCGCGGCACTGGTCGCCGGATGCCTGGTGACGGTCGTGCGCTCCTACCGCCTCACCCACCACGCCGCGGCGGCCGTCGGCTGACACCGGAGCGTACGTCGTAGAACGGCTGCCGCAGCGTACGCGCTGGGACGGCCACCGGAGCGTACGTCGCGCAACGGCCGCCGGAGGATACGCCCGAGAGTGCCCGCCGGAGCGCACGCGCTGGAACGGCGGTCAGAGCGCACGCAAGGGAACGACCGCCGGCTGGCTCAACCCACCGCCGGCGCGGGCGTCGTACCGGCCGTGTTCACATTCAGGTCGGGCCGCTGCTTGAGGACCACCATGCCCTCGCCGGGCTGCGGCGGGGGCGGCGTGAGGTCGGCCGTGGGGAGCTTCGGCGGGGTGGTCTGGTGGTACCGGACCTCACGGAAGTCGACGTCGCCCGTCTTCTCCAGCACGGTGATGTGGTCCAGCACCGTGTCGTTGGCGAGGTCGGCCAGCTGACGCACCAGCGTGTTCTGGGTGCTGGCCCGTATCTTCCCGATGGCCGGGAAGATCTGGCCGTGCGTCACCCGCATGATGTTCACGGCCGTGACGTCGAAGTCCTTGCCGGTCTTCGAGTTCACGACCGCGACGAACTCCTGCTGCTGCGGCGTGGCCTTGTTGGGCAGCGTGATGTTCAGCTCCGGCGCGATCTTCCGGCACAGCTCGTCGAGCCCGGCGTGCCCGACCACCAGGTGCGCCCCCGCCTCCTTCATCGCGGGCGTGGTGCCCCGCTGCATGGCCAGCTCACCGAGCGGATACTCCCAGAGCCCGGCCGACCGCACCTTCACCACGAAGTCCCGGTCCGCCTCCGTCAGCGGCCCGTACTTGGTGTTGGCGATGATCCGGGAGGTGTCCGACGTGTTCGTCTCCACCCCGATCATCTTCGGGTAGACCAGCGCGGCGGACGTCAGAACCAGGATTCCCCCTACCAAGACGGTTCCGGCGCTCCTGCGGGACACGGCCATGGTTCCTCCAGACCCGACCTCAACAAACCAGTGCACCAGGAGGTACGGACGGAACGCCCGGACCGATCACCGTTCCCGGAAAATATCCCGGGAAGGTCCGGAACCGACGCCTCCGGCCCCCGCCCGCCGACGATACGCGACCACCGGAACCCGGGACACCGGCCGGGGCACCGGGTCGATGCCGGGACTCCAGCGCCTTCAGCCGCCATCCCCGCCATGGTCCCCCCATCACCTGAACGGCCACGACGTCCGTCCCCACCACCGGACCGCCCCGGACCCCCGCTTCCCCGCCCGGCCCGCCCGGCCCGCCAGGTTGTCCGCGAACTCCCCCGGAATCGTCCGTGATCGGTAACGGACGGATCCGGCACCCGCCGTCCCTCGTCCTGCCAGGTGGTCGGAAGGCGACCGACGAGCGGTGATCAACTGCGGGGAGCGGGGGCGGACATGGCACGTCACGGTGGCGGAGGACGTTGGTACGGCAAGGTGATCGGGTCGGCGCTCGGGGTGACGCTCCTGGCGGCCGGCGCGGCGGTGTGGACCGCCCAGGCCGACACCGCGGACAGCCCGTCGCCCCGGTCGACCGCCTCCGCCGGCCCCGGAACCGACGCCAAGCCGGTCGCGGTCACCATCGTGCACGCCTCGGACCAGGGAACGAACGGCGTCAACATCACCATCGACGACGGCCCCGACCCGGTATGGACGCCCCGAGTGCTCGACGTGCTCGACGAGTACGGGGTGAAGGCGACCTTCTGCATGGTCGGCACCCAGGCCCGGGCCCACCCCGACCTGGTGAAGAAGGTGGTCGCCGCCGGACACCGGCTCTGTGACCACTCGGTGTCCCACGACACCACCATGGACCGGCAGTCCGAGACCTACCAGTCGCAGCAGATCCTCGACGCGGAACGCATGATCACCGAGGCGTCCGGCGGCGTACGCCCGATGTACTACCGGGCGCCGGGCGGCGCCTTCACCCCCTACAGCCGCAAGCTGGCCGCCTCCCGAGGCATGCGTCCGCTCGGCTGGAACGTGGACACCAAGGACTTCGAACGCCCCGGCACGGACGCCATCGTCGCCACCGTCCAGCGAGAACTCCCCAACGGCCCGACCCTCCTCTTCCACGACGCCGGCGGCGACCGCTCCCAGACCGTGGAGGCCCTGCGCCGCACCCTCCCCTGGCTCAAGGCCCAGGGCCGCACCTTCGGCTTCCCGGTGCGCTGAGCACACCACCCCGGCGACCGCCACCGCCGGACACGGCTCCCTCAGTTCACCGGATAACCGCTCTCCTCTATGTCGCGCGCGAGCTCGACCAGACGGATCTGCGGGTTCAACGCGGAGACCACCCCTTCGGTCAGAGGCCGAGACGCGAACACATGACGCACCGCCCCGAGGGCGACCGGGACCTCGTGGTAGTCCTCGGCCCACCGCTGGAACGCCTCCGGGGAGCGGTCGACCAGCAGACGGAACAGGTCGTCGGCGCCGTCCGGGTCTCCCGCCACCTCCGCCGGGAAGTCGATCGCCCCTGTCTTCCACCCGCCGTCCCCCGTCTGCCGCCACATGCAGGCGGTGACGAGAGACACCCCGACCTCGTCCGAGAACGCGGGCTCCGTGACGTACGGCCGGAAGACACCGGGCACCTCGTCGAGCACCCCCGGCCACGGCCCGTCCGCATCGCCGTAGGGACTCATGGGCGACTCGTGGGCGAACCCGCGGACGTAGGCACCCGCCTCGGCGAAGACGACCGAGTACTCGTCGCCCGACCCGTTCCGCATCGAGGCCAACGCCTCACCCGCGGACCAACGCCGGTCGAAGGAGTGACAGCGGTCCTCCCAGGCAGGGCTCAAAATTGCCTCCAGGACGGCCAGGGAACGGCAGTGCTCACGAAGGACACCTGTCTCAGGCAGCCGCCGCGCAACGTCTTCAACAGTCACACCCCCACCCAAGCGCACACCAGCCGTCCTCGA
>NZ_JBYIQX010000140.1:0-532 GCF_057707805.1 Streptomyces sp. bgisy159
GCTCGTTGAGCTGTGTATGGGTGGGGACGTCACGGTTGATGAGGTGCACCGCTGGGCGGCCGGTCTGGACGCTCTGCATGCTCGGATCGGTGGGTATTTCCGCAGGTCCGAGCCGCGTCGGCGGGCAGGGGAGTATCTGCGCGGGCTGCTCGCGCCGTTGGAACGCAAGAACGGATGGACGTTGGCCGAGCAGGCCGGCGAGCTGTGCCCGGACGGTATGCAGCGGCTGCTGAACCAGGCCGACTGGGACGCTGACGCGGTCCGGGACGAAGTCCGCACCTTCGTGCTGGAACATCTGGGCGCCGAGGACGGCGTGCTGGCCGTGGACGAGACCGGGTTCATCAAGAAGGGCACCCGGTCGGCCGGAGTGCAGCGGCAGTACACCGGCACTTCGGGGAAGATCGACAACTGCCAGCTGGGAGTGTTCCTGGCCTACGCCTCCGCCAGAGGACGCGCGTTGATCGACCGCGAGCTGTACCTGCCCATCTCCTGGATCGAGGATCCGGGCCGCCGGACGGACGCGAAGATCGGC
>NZ_JBYIQX010000141.1:0-519 GCF_057707805.1 Streptomyces sp. bgisy159
CATGAGCCACGAGCAGATGCTCGCGTGGCTGGACCAGGCGAACTCCGGCCAGGTCCAGGCCGCCGCCGACCGCCTCGTCGCCGCGGCCAAGTCCATCCGCGACATCGCCGAAGAACTCAAGATCCGCCCCCAGTGGGTCGCCTGGAAGGGCACCGGCGCCGACGCCTTCCGCACCTGGACCGCCGACCTCGCCAACTCCACCCTCCGCCTCGGCGACTTCAGCGACGATGCCGCCAAATGGCTCACCGAAGCCTCCGGCGCCATCGCCCAGGCCCAGGCCTCCATCCCCCGCGACACCCAGAGCGCCACCGCCAACCTCGCCGCCGCCAAGGCCGCCCACAACGATCCCGACGCCGCCGCGGTCGCCAGAAAATCCACCGAAGAACTCCAGGCCCTGGCCGCCCACAAGGAAGAGGTCCGCCAACAAGCCGCAGCCCAGATGCGCAAACTGGCCCAGACCTACACCTGGTCGGCAACCCAGATGAACAACCTGGAAAGACCCAAGTTCCCGCCACCACC